>CAMDAL010000123.1 GCA_945888565.1 Devosia equisanguinis
TCCGAACTTTCGTCGTCCTCGCTCTCGGAGAAGTCCATCTCGGCGCCGTCGACTTCGCCCTGCTCCTCGGACTGGCCGGGGGTCTGGTCCTCGTCGGCCTCGGCGTCCTCGCTCTCGCCTTCGCCCTGCTCGGGTGTCTTCTCGTCGTCCTGGCCCCGCTCGGGCTCGTTGTCGTCCTCGCCTTCGCTGTCGTCGCTCTCGCCGTCGTCCATGTCGCTGTCAGGCACGAGGTTGAGGTCGCGCAGCAGCTGCCGGGTGGCGCGGCTGAACAGCTCCTGGTCCTCGAAGCGGGTGAACAGCGTGGTCAGCGAGGTGCCGGCCTTCGCCTCGATTTCCGAGCGCCAGAGTTCCACCAGCGCATTGCCGGAGGGCGGAATGCTGATGCCGGCGACCTTTTCGCGCAGGATCAGGCCCAGCGCCTCGGCCAGCGGGGCGTCGGCCCTGTCGTTCACCGCGGCGAAGTTCTGCCGGAACAGCCGGTCTTCCAGCATCTCGTGGATGTTGCCGGCCATGCCGGGCATGCGCACGGCGCCTAGCGCCTCGACGCGGGCCTGCTCCAGCGCGTCATAAGCGGCGCGGGCCTCGGGCTCGGCCGGGGCGCGCTTGCGATGGGTGTCGGGGTCGTGGCTGGCAAGCCGCATGGCCATGGCGTCGCCCTGGCCGCGGGCGATGGCGATGTCGCGCAGCGTCGGCAGGCGGGGCAGGTTGGCGAGGCGGGCCTTGTCTGCGGTGAGCATCGGCCGGTCGGCCGAGAAGGTTACTTCGAGGTCGTGCTTGCCGCCGATGGCGCGCACCGCCGCACCCACCGCCGTCTTGAACGGCTGGGTGGTGTCGGGCTTGTTCGGCTTGGAACTGCGCGGCGGAAGGGCCATGGATGCTCGAATCGTCTGTTGGCGGCCACCGGCCCCGGACGCTGGCATCCCTGCTATTGCAGGGATCCAACCGGAAGCCCGCGCCGACGAAGAGGTGGGTCCCCGCCTTGGCGGGGACTGCACCCGGACTAGGTTACGCGGTCACCGCAAGATTGGCAGCGCTTTCTGGCAGGTCTTCGCCGAACACGCGCTGGTAGAACTCGGCCACTACCGGGCGTTCGAGCTCGTCGCACTTGTTGAGGAAGGTCAGCCGGAAGGCAAAGCCGAGGTCGCCGAAGATCGCGGCGTTCTCGGCCCACGTGATCACGGTGCGCGGGCTCATCACCGTCGACAGGTCGCCGTTGATGAAGGCCTGGCGGGTGAGGTCGGCGAGGCGGACCATGTTCGACACGGTCTTCTTGCCCTTTTCGCCGGTATACTGCTTGGCCTTGGCCAGCACGATGCCAACTTCCTTATCGTGCGGCAGGTAGTTCAGCGTCGTGACGATCGACCAGCGGTCCATCTGGCCCTGATTGATCTGCTGGGTGCCGTGATAAAGGCCCGAAGTATCGCCGAGACCGATGGTGTTGGTCGTCGCGAACAGCCGGAAGGCCGGGTGCGGGGTGATGACGCGGTTCTGATCGAGCAGCGTCAGGCGGCCCTGCGTTTCGAGCACGCGCTGGATCACGAACATCACGTCGGGGCGGCCGGCATCGTACTCGTCGAAGACGAGCGCGATATTGTTCTGCACGGCCCAGGGCAGGATGCCGTCACGGAACTCGGTGATCTGCTTGCCGTCCTTGAGCACGATCGCGTCCTTGCCGACGAGGTCGATACGCGAGACGTGGGCGTCGAGGTTGACGCGGACCAGCGGCCAGTTGAGGCGCGCTGCTACCTGCTCGATATGGGTCGACTTGCCGGTGCCGTGGTAGCCCTGCACCATGACGCGGCGGTTGAAGGCGAAGCCGGCGAGGATGGCGAGCGTGGTGTTGCGGTCGAACAGGTAGTCCGGATCGAGCGGCGGGGTATGCGGATCAGGTTCCGCGTAGCCCATCACCTTCATGTCGGTGTCGATGCCAAAAGTCTCGCGGACAGAAAATTCCTTGTTCGGCAGATTGGTCAAATCGGGCATCTGAGGCTCTTGTCGCGGAAAATAGGTCAAGACGGCTGCCGTCTCGAGTTTGCGGCGCTCTATAGCAGCATCAGGCGCGCGGGGGTAGGGCGCATGATGGCTCAATGTCGCCGGAGTGACGGCAGTATGACAAGGCGAAAAGCCCGGCATCGCTGGGCTGTCGGCCGGCCTGATCACGGGCGCGAATGCGCCCATGAGCAAGTTTGATCGACCTACCTCGCCACGAAGCCCTTGGTCTTGAGATGCGCGTAGGCGGCGATGATGGCGCGGAGCCGGTCCTCGGAGCTCTTGTCGCCGCCATTGGCGTCAGGGTGGTGGATCTTCACCAGCGCCTTGTAAGCCTTCTTGATGTCGTCGGATTTGGCGTGGCCGGAAAAGCCGAGTGTCTCGAAGGAGCGGCGGTCGAGCTCGTTCAGCGGCTTCACCCGCTCCTCGGCCGGGGCGCGCTTCTGGTGCCGGGCATAACGAGCGAAGACGCCGAACGGATCGTGGATTGGCCGCTGCGCGGTACTTGCATCAGGCGCGGCGCCGCGCGGCATGCGCGGTCCCGCCGTCTTGGCCCCGGCCTTGGCGCCGATGCCCCAGCTCGGGCGGCCGTCGGTCTCACGCTCACGGCGCAGTTGTGCTTCCATTTCGTCCGGCTTCATGCCGGCGAAGAAGTTGAACACCTGATTGTAGTGCCGGACATGCTCCAGGCAAAAGTTGTGGTACTCGCCAACCGCCCGGTTTCCCTTGGGCGCGCGATACTCTCCGGGCTGCGTGCAGCCCTCCCAATCGCAGCCCTTGATCTGGGTCTGCGGCTCTGGCTCCGGGGTCCGCGAACGGATCCGGATGCGGTCAAAGTACTTGGAATCCAGCTTCATCAATCCTAGTTACGAGCCTGTTCCGACGCCCCAAACAGAACCGGTAGACATATGTCAGTTCGCGACGACATCGAAAAAAAACTTTCGCTCAAATTCGCGCCAACCCATCTTGAAGTGCTCGACGAGAGCGAGAACCATAGGGGCCATGCCGGTTCGAGGCCGGGCGGCGAGACGCATTTCCGCGTCCGCATCACCTCCCGCGCCCTCGATACCCTCACACGCGTTGCCCAGCACCGCGCGGTGATGCAAACGCTCGACACCGAACTGAAGTCCGGCGTGCATGCCCTGGCGATCGAAGTGGTGAAGACCGGCACGGCCGGCTGATCAAATATGGGTCTGGCGCCCCCTTTCCACAAGCTGCAACGCCCACTCTGTCGGATTCGTGGCAAGGGGTCAGGGCACCGCCCGGCCTGATGTTTCTGCCCTTGCCGCAGCGGCGCCTGCGGCAAATGCGGCGCGATCCCGGCGAAGCCGTGGCCGGTTGCCCCCGTCTCTCCGAAATCTCGCCCAAGGCCTTGCCTAGCAATTGCCTCCCAGACAGACAGGGAGGGCACCATGGTCATTGTCAGGCGGGCGGCACTTGCCGCCATCGTGCTGTGCGCCGTTTCGAGCGGAGCGCTGGCAGCATCGAGCAAACTCAATCTGATCCTCGGGGGCGAGGCCTATGACGGGCCGCCGAAATTCGAGGTGAGCTTTGACGGCAAGCTGCTCGGCGAGGGCATTGTCAGCGATGCGATCGACACCGTTTCCACCGGCCGGTTCGCCGATATGGCCGACAAGACGCCCTATGTGCAGAGCTTCGAGTTCGACATTCCGGAGAGCCTGTTCAAGCCCGGCGGCGAAGTGCGCGTCCGGCTCGTCAACGAGGCCTATGGCGGCGATGGCTCCAACCGCGACCGTAACCTGTTCCTCGCCGCCGTGACCCTCAACGGTCGCGCGGTGACGGTTTCGGGGCTGCAGACCCGCGGCACGACCGCGGGCCAGCAGAACGAACTGGTCGGCGAGTTCCTGCTGCTGCGCGATGGCAACATGGAGGGTGTCTCCCGTGCGCCCGCCGGAGGCTGGCCGGCGCCCGAGACGACGCTGGCGCAGGCCCGGCTGGTGCCCGAACAGCCGGCAGTCGCTCCGCTGAAGCCTCCCGTCGCGGTCGCCGAACTGACCGTACCCGAAGCGCCAGCGGAGCCTGTAGAGGTAGCGGCGGTGGAACCGGCGTCGCTGCCTGCGACGGCCGCCGAGACTTCCGACTGCACCCGTGACGAACTCTACAACGTCATCGGATTCAACGAGAACTCGAACGACCTGACGCCGCGGCTCGAAGCCAGGCTCAAGCAGATCATCGCCGATATCGGGCCGCAGAAGTGCAAGGTGCTGGTCACCGGCTACTCGTCCATGCAGGGCGACCATGCCACCAACGCGCTGTTCGCCATCGAGCGGGCGCAGAACGTGCTGGGCTACCTCAAGCAGGCGGGCCTCAGCTTCGAGAAGGCCAGCGCCAGTGGTGGCGGCGCCACTGCGCAGTTTGGCGAGGAGTTCTCGGTCAACCGCCGGGTAGTGATTTCGGTCAACCCGTAGCGGTCGCCTCGTCGAGGAACGCGCGGACGGCGGCAGGGTCGACGTTCTTTTCGATGAACGACTGACCGATGCCGCGGGTCAGGATGAAGGTGAGGGCGCCGCGCACCACCTTCTTGTCCTGGGCGATGGCATTCATCAGGAAATCGGTTCCCGGCAGGTCGCCGGGGATTTCCGCCAGCGTGGTCGGCAGGCCGGCGGCCTCGAGATGATGCTTTACCCGGCTGGTGTCCTGGCTCGGCGACAGGCCAAGCTTCGCCGAAAAACCGTGCGCCAGCACCATGCCGATCGAGACGCCCTCGCCATGCAGCAGTCGGGCCGAGAAGCCGGTTGCGGCCTCGAGCGCGTGGCCGAAGGTGTGGCCGAGGTTGAGCAGGGCTCGGACGCCGGTCTCGTACTCGTCTTCGAGCACGAAGCGGGCCTTGGCGCGACAGGCGCGGGCGATGGCTTCGGCGCGGGCCGGGCCGCCGTCGAAGATATTGCGTCGGTTGGCTTCCAGCCAGTGGAAATAGGCCTCGTCGTCGATCAGCCCGTATTTCACCACTTCGGCATAGCCGGCGGAAAACTCCCGCGACGGCAGGCTGTCGAGCGCGTCGAGGTCGGCGAGCACCAGCTTTGGCTGGTGGAAGGCGCCGATCAGGTTCTTGCCGTGCGGCGAATTGATCCCGGTCTTGCCACCGACCGAACTATCGACCTGCGCCAGCAGGCTGGTCGGCATCTGGACGAAATCCATGCCGCGCCGGGTGATGGCGGCGGCAAAGCCGGCGAGGTCACCAATGACGCCGCCGCCGAGCGCGATCACCAGGTCCTTGCGTTCGAGCCGGGCCTCCAGCAGCCCTTCGACGGCGGTTTCGAGGTGGACCATCTTCTTGGTCGGCTCGCCATTGGGCAGCACGATGGTGGCGTAGCCGATCCCGGCCGCATCGAGCGACGCGGTGAGCCGCGGCAACTGGCTGCGTGCGACTTCGGTGTCGGTGATGATGCCGAAGCGGCGGCCGGGGAACATCGCCCTCAGCCGCTCGCCGGCGCTCTCCAGCAACTGCCGGCCGATCACGATGTCGTACTCCCGCCCGGGCAGCGGGACGTGCACGATGATCGGGTCGGTCATGACTGGGGCTCTGTGGTGGCGGCGGGGCCAAAATGCGCGACGATGGCGTCGATCACCTCGCCCGCCACCTGGTCCTGCGGCACGTCGCGGGAAACGATGGTGATGTCCGCCTCGGCATAGGTCGGGTAGCGCGCGTCGATCAGCTTCTGCAACGTTTCGCGCGGGTTGGCGGTCTTGAGCAGCGGCCGGTTGGAGCGGCGGGAGACGCGCTGGAACAGCAGCTCGAAATCGGCCTTGATCCACACCGAGACGGCGGCGTCCTTGATCAGTCCGCGGGTCTCGGCGTTCATGAAGGCGCCGCCACCGGTGCCGAGCACGATGCCGCTCTCCTTGAGCAGCCGGGCGATCACCTTCACCTCGCCGGCACGGAAGTCCGCTTCGCCATGGGCGGCGAAAATGTCCTCGATCGACATGCCGGCGGCCTTTTCGACCTCCTCGTCGCTATCGACGAAGTGGCGGCCGAGGCGGGCGGCGAGGCGGCGTCCGACGGTGGTCTTGCCGGCGCCCATCATGCCGATGAGCACGATCGGCCGGTCGCCGATAAGCTGTTGCAGCATTTCGCGCGTATGGTCCCCATTGGCGCTTCGTGTGGCGCTGTCGCGTGCCATGGCGCGTGCCCTCCGCCTCGCGGTTTGAACCGTTAGGGCGGCATAAAGTCAATGGCTGCTAGTTTATCCATTCTTGATCCCCCCGCCGAAACAGGGGACATTCTTCCCCACGCTCCAAAAAGCGGACTGTCCCGATGCCGACTCTTATCCGCCTGATCGTCGTCCTCCTGGTGCTGGCCGGCATCGCCTTTGGCGCAATGTTTGCGCTCGTCGCCACGGTGACGCCACGCGACAAGCAGGTCACCGTCCGCATCCCGGCGCGCGACCTGGTGCCCAGCGGTACGAACGATCCGCTGGTGCGACGCGAAATCGATACGTCACGCCCGGTCACGCCGGCCGCGCCGGCCGCCGAGACCCCGGCAGTCGAAACGCCGGTGCCTCCAGCCGCCGTCGGCGAAGACGCGGGCGATGTGGTCACGGTGGAGCAGGGGATCGAATGAGCGGCGGCCATCTGGTCGGCGCCTTCCTCGAGATGATGAGCGCCGAGCGCGGCGCGGCCAAGAACACCATCGAAGCCTATCGCCGCGACCTCGGCGACTACTGCGCCTATCTTGGCCGCAAGGGCGTCGCCGTCACCGAGGCCGGCCGGGAGCAGGTGACGGAGTATCTCGCCGAGCTTGACGCAAACGGCATCGCCGCATCGTCGAGTGCGCGAAAACTCTCTGCATTGCGGCAGTTCCACAAGTTCCTCGCCGCCGACGGCATCCGCCCCGACGATCCGACCCGCATCATTGCGTCGCCCAAGGCGCGTCGCTCGCTGCCCAAGGTGCTGTCGATCGCGGAAATCGACCGGATGCTTGGTCTCGCCGAATCGGAGGTCGAGCTCGAAGGCGCCACGGACGTGCAGCGGGCGATGTCGCACCGGCTCTACGTGCTGCTCGAACTGCTCTACGCCACCGGCATGCGCGTCAGCGAACTGGTGTCGCTGAAGCGGGCGCAGGTGATGCGGGACGCGAGCTTTCTCACGATCCGCGGCAAGGGAAGCAAGGAGCGGATCGTGCCGCTCACCGACCGGGCGCGCGATGCGGTGAAGGCCTATGCGGCCACGCTCGAGCCCGGCGATCCGTGGCTGTTTCCGGCAGGGGGCGAAACCGGCTATCTCAGCCGCCAGGTCTTTGGGCGCGAACTGAAGGGCCTGGCCGTCCGCGCGGGAATCTCGGCGGCCCGCATCTCGCCGCATGTGCTGCGGCACGCCTTTGCGAGTCACCTGCTGTCAGGCGGCGCCGACCTGCGCGTCGTGCAGACGCTGCTGGGGCATTCCGACATCTCGACCACGCAGATCTACACCCACGTGCTCGATGAAAAGCTGCGGACGCTGGTGGAAAGTCACCACCCGCTGGCCGAGACCTGAACCGGTCAGGCGGCCTTGTCGTCCTTGGCCTTGACGAGGTCCTTGCCGTCATCGAGCCGCAGCAGCAGCGCGTCGAGCACCGACAGCACCTCGGTCAGGGTGCGCGGCGTATCGGCCGGGGTGGCGGCCTGCGGCGGTGGATCGGCCCAGCGCTGCTTCAGGTCATTGAGCCGATCCTTGCGGCGGCGGCGCGCTGCCTTGGCGGCGTCCAGCACCTTCCGGATGGCCTCGTTGGTCTCGTCGAGCGCGAAAAGCTGTTCGCATTCTGGGCACCAGGCGCTGCCACCGGCGCGGATCAGTTTGGCATTCTCGACGAATTGCTTCTGGCAGTGGGGACAGTTCACGTCCACCAGGGCGTTTAGCGACATTTCCTCAATCGTCCGAAATCGACAGGGCCAGCAACGGCTTGGCCTGGTCCCTACGGTTGTCATGGAAGTGTCATGAACTGGTTAACGCCATCCCAGCGCGCGTTCACAGCGCGGAATAGCTGACAGAGGCGTGGATTTCCTTGCCTCGCTTGACTTCGCGACCGCCCATCGCCACTTTCCGGCCACTTTGGGGCGCCAGTTCGGCGGCCATCACAGGGCCATTTGGCGGGTTGCATGCAGTCGTACCTCGATTTCGAAAAGCCGGTCGCTGATCTCGAAGGCAAGATCGCCGAGCTCAAGGCCATGGCGGCCTCCGACCAGGCGGTGTCGATCGACGAGGAAGTGTTGCGGCTGAGCGCCCGCGCCGACGAGGCGCTGGTCGATATCTATCGCCGGCTGACGCCGTGGCAGAAGACTCAGGTGGCGCGCCATCCGCAACGCCCGCACTTCTCCGACTACATCAAGACGCTGATCACCGAGTGGACGCCGCTGGCCGGTGACCGCAAGTTCGCCGAGGACCCGGCCCTCCAGGCCGGCTTCGGCCGCTTCAACGGCCAGCCGGTCGCCGTCCTCGGGCAGGAAAAGGGCTCGAACACCGAGACCCGGCTCAAGCACAATTTCGGCATGGCGCGGCCCGAGGGCTATCGCAAGGCCGTCCGGATCATGGACATGGCCGACCGCTTCGACATCCCGATGATCTCCTTCGTTGATACGGCCGGCGCCTATCCCGGCATTGGCGCCGAGGAGCGCGGGCAGGCCGAGGCCATTGCCCGTTCCACCGAGCGCAGCCTCGAGCTGGGCATCGCCAACATCGCCATCATCATCGGCGAGGGCGGCTCGGGTGGCGCCATCGCCATCGCCACCGCCAATCGGGTGCTGATGCTGGAGAACGCCATCTATTCGGTGATCTCGCCGGAAGCCGGTGCCTCGATCCTGTGGCGCGACGCCGCCAAGGCGCAGGACGCGGCCAACAACATGAAAATCACCGCCACCGACCTGACGAACCTCGGCATCATCGACGGCATCATCCCCGAGCCGGCAGGCGGCGCGCACCGGCATCACGCAGAGGTGATGAACGCCACCGCGCGCGCCATCACGCAGTTCCTTGCGGACTTCAGCAGCCGGGGACGGCTGGAAATCCGCGAGCATCGGCGGGACAAGTTCCTCGCCATGGGGACCAATCTGGCTTGAACCCATGCCGGGGCGGGCGCACACCCCCCTGGCTAAGGGTTTGAGTAACCATACGCGGTTACCGTCCGGTAACCCTGCCGCCGTACCTCGGTGGCATCGGGCAGGCATTTTTTCGGGTTGGCGATTTTGGGCAGGATGCTCCGCTCCATTCTATACGCGTTCGCGGCGCTGATCGTCGCGGTGACGCTTTCGGCATGCGGCGGCCTCGCTCCGCCCAACACCAAGGCGATCAAGCCGCTGTCATCGGCGCTCGTCAGCAAGATCAGCTCGATCGGCTCGACGCCCGGCGCGCCGATGATGATCCGCATCTTCAAGCAGTCCAGCGAGCTGGAGGTCTGGAAACAGACCAGCGGCGGCTATAAGCTGCTCAAGACCTACGAGATCTGTGCCTATTCGGGCGATCTCGGTCCCAAGATCAGGGAAGGCGACCGCCAGTCGCCGGAGGGCTTCTACACCATCACGCCGGGCCTCCTGAACCCGAACTCCCAGTACTACCTGGCGTTCAACACCGGCTTTCCGAACAAGTTCGACCGCGTGCATGGCCGCACCGGCAGCGACCTGATGGTGCATGGCGACTGCTCGTCGCGCGGCTGCTACGCCATGACCGACGAGGGGATCGCCGAGATCTACGCGCTGGCCCGTGAGACCTTCAAGGGCGGCAACGCCTCGTTCCAGCTGCAGATCTTTCCGTTCCGCATGACGGCCGAGAACCTCGCCAGGCATGCCCAGAGCCCGAACATGAGCTTCTGGAAGAACATCAAGGCCGGCTACGACCGCTTCGAGATCGCCCGGACGCCGCCCACCTGGGACGTCTGCAACAAGCAGTACGTGTTCGATGTGCCGTCCGGCTCCTCGCTCGACGCCGCTGCCGCCTGCCCGGCCAACGTCGCCTCGCTATCGCCCGACTTGCAGGCGAAACAGGCGGCGGACCAGGCAGCAATGGACAAGGCGATGGCGGAACTCGCAGCGAAGGACGCCAAGGCAGCAGCCGATGCGCAGAAGGCCGCTGAGGCCGACGCCGCCGCCAAGGCGCGCGGCGAGGCGATCGGCAGCTTCATCGGCGGCATCTTCGGCGGCGGCGACGGGCAGAAGGTGATCGATCCGGCCGTCGAGGCACCGACCCCGGCGCCACGCCCGAACCGCGTCTGAGCCTGCCATGGCCATCCGGCCGCAGCATCTGGTGGTTCTTGCCGTGGCGCTGATCGGGCTGGGCACGGTCGGGCTCGCAGCCTATCGGTATGTTGGCCAGCAGCGGCCGGAGGCACGAGCCATTCCCGAACGTCAGGTCTTCGACCGCACCTCACTGCACGCCGAACT
>CAMDAL010000124.1 GCA_945888565.1 Devosia equisanguinis
TGCCGGTGATGGACGGGATCGCGCTCGCCCTCAACGTGGCGGCGAGCTGGCCCGGGGTGACGATCATGCTGATGACCGGCTTTGCCGACCAGCGCGAACGGGCGCACGGGCTCGATGCCCTGATCTACGACGTGATCCCCAAGCCGTTCAGCCTGCAGATCCTGATGGACAAGGTGGGCGATGCGCTCGCCGGAAGGCCGGCGGAGATCATCTCGCTGGCGCGGCAGGCGATGTAGGGGCGGACTGAAAGGCTCTGACTTCTCAAGAGGGCAGCAATCGCATTCGACGTTCGTATGCGTGACCGCCCCCTCCACCAGCTACGCTGGTCCCCCTCCCCCGCTTCGCGGTGGAGGACCACCCCCACCCTCGTCGCATCGCTCGATCCCTCACCGTTCCGGCAGTTCCATCGCGGTCTGCGGGGACATGGCCGGGAGGCGGACGTAGCGTTCGGCCTTCTTGCGGCGAGGGATGGCGGGGAACAGTTCCTTGCGGGCCTGCACCACCAGGGCACCGGCGAGCGTCGGACCGAAGATGCGGCCGCCGCGTTCGAACAGGCGGGTGGATTTGAGCGCCAGGGCATTCTGGCTGGGCAGCAGGTAGAGCGCGTCCTTCCACTGCTCGGGCACGAAGCTGTGGTTGCGCAGCAGGCGTTCGAGCTGGCCGCGGGAATAGGGGTGGCCGTCGCCGAACGGGGTGTTGTCGGCAGCGCTCCACATGCCGCGGCGCTTCGGCACGACGATGATCAGCCGGGCGTTCGGGGCGGAGACGCGCCAGAGTTCGCGCATCAGCTCCTCCGCATCGGCGATATGCTCCAGCGCATGGACGGCGATGGTGAGGTCGACCGCAGAGTCGGTCAGCGGCATTTCGAGCGGATCGCAGAGGACCGTGTGCGACGGGCCCTCGCGCGGCCAGGCCGATGCGCCCTGACGGGCCGGCATGAAGGCGAGGACGCGCTCGGCCTCGGCCAGGGTGAAGCGCATGTAGGGCGTGGCGAAGCCAAGGCCGAGGACGCGCTGGCCGCGGACGCTGCCGGCGAAGCGGGTGATCTCCTTGCGCAGCAGCGCGCGGGTGATGTTGCCCAGCGGCGAGCGGTAGAATTCGATGAGGCGCGCGACGTCGGGGGTCATTTCAATGCCGTTGAACGTTCACTAAAGTCTGCCCGCTCCGGCCGGGCTTGTCACGCCGGGTGGAGCCTGGCGTTGTCGCGCTTTCAAACCGGAAGACGTCTGCGACCTGTCCTGAAAACGCTCCCCTGGAGAAAGCCTTGTCCATCCTCATCGACATCTTCCCCGCCCGCTCCGACAACTACGGTTATCTGGTGCACGATACCGCAACCGGCAAGACCGCCGCCATCGATGCGCCCGACGCCAAGGCGATCAAGGAGGCTGCGGCCCGCCGCGGCTGGACGCTGAGCGAGGTGTTCATTACCCACCACCATACCGACCATGTCGAGGGCATTCCGGTGCTGAAGCGCGACCTGGGGGTGACGGTGACGGGGCCGGAGGGCGAGCAGAGCAAGATCCTCGGGCTCGACGTGCTGGTGAAGGCCGGCGACACGGTGAAGCTTGGCGAGAGCGAGTTCCAGATCATGGAGACGCCGGGGCACACGCTGGGGCACATCGTCTATTTCGAGACGGCGGGGCGGCACCTGTTTTCGGCGGACGCGCTGTTCTCGCTCGGCGTCGGCCGGATGTTCGAGGGCCAGCCGGGGCCGATGTGGGCCGGGCTCGAGCAGCTCAAGGCGCTGCCGGACGATACGCTGATCTATTGCGGCCACGAATACACCGCGGCGAACGCGGCATTCGCGCTGGCGATGGACCCGAAAAACGCTGCGCTCAACATTCGGGCCGCCGAGGTGAAGCGGATGCGGGCCGACGGGCGCTACACGATTCCGGTCAGCCTGGGGATGGAAAAAGCGACTAACCCGTTCCTGCGCTCCGACCAGCCGGTGCTGGCCAAGGCGGTGGGACTGGCGCCCGGGGCGGACCCGGTCGACGTGTTCGCGAAACTTCGCAAGGCCAAGGATGAGTTCAAGGGATGATGCGCCAAGGCTGACCTTCAGGTCGGTCACCGAGGCGACAAGGGAGGACTTCCTGACGGTGTTCGGCAAGGGCGGGCCGAACTACTGCTGGTGCATGCCCTATCGCGTGACGGCCGACGAGAAGAGGGCGGCGCCGCGCGGGTCGGA
Organism: Devosia equisanguinis; assembly: GCA_945888565.1. Lineage (GTDB taxonomy): Bacteria > Pseudomonadota > Alphaproteobacteria > Rhizobiales > Devosiaceae > Devosia_A > Devosia_A equisanguinis_A. Next base: position 2,189 of record CAMDAL010000124.1, read on the forward strand.
CCGAAAGGCGCCGATGCTCGACCGTATCGCCCGAAAGGTGACGGTAGGACTGGTTGGCTACCTCGAGGGCGAACCGGTGGCATGGGTTTCGGTGGCGCCGCGCAGCACCTTCAACGCTTCGCTCGGACCAGAGGCCGAGGCGGGCCAGAAGGTGTGGGCGCTCACCTGCATGTTCATCCGTCGAACGCATCGCGGGCAGGGGTTCGGCCATCAACTGATCGATGCCGCCATCAAACAGGCGAAGGGGCACAAGGCAGATGTGCTGGAGGCCTATCCAGTCGATCCGGACTCGCCGAGCTACCGGCACATGGGCTTTGTGCCCGCCTTCGAGGCTGCGGGGTTCAAGCCGGGCGGGATGATCGGCAGTCGGCGGCACCTGATGCGGTTAACCATATGAGCAGCCAGTCGGGGATTCGTTAACGAAAGGTTGCAACCCGGCACGGCCATTGCAACGTTGTCCCTCAGATACGGGAAAGCCTGTCCCAAAACGAAACAGGCGTCCCGCTTCCGAACAGGGAAGACGCGTAGATGGACAGGAATGGCACGGGATGGCCGGTCCGGATGGAGCGGCGGAAGCAGGAACGGATCAAGCTGCTGCGCGGCGCGCCAAGCGCCGACTTCGTCAGCCAGCTGATCGCCGAGCGCGACCAGCTGCCGGCGAAGGGTGAGTCGGTCGGCAAGGCTGTCGGCGCATATGACGCCGGCAGCAGGATCGCGGTGCGGCGGATGCCGGCGGGTTATCGCAAGACGATGATCGTCTGAGGCGCCGGGGCGCCTCAGGTCAGTTCGGGATGGGCGCCGCAGCGCGTCAGTTCATCGAGACGTCGCGGCCGGCGCCGGTGATCGAGACGGTGAAGCCGGCGACCACATCGACGATCGCCATCATCATCAGGATGAAGAAGACCGAGCTCGCAGCGGCGCCGACGAGCAGGAATTCAATCAGGAAGATGATGAAGACGACGGTGGAGAGCATGTGCTCGACCACCGACGAACGGCCGGTATTGGTCGACTTCAGCACCTCGAAGAACAGGCAGATCAGGCCGACCACCAGCATCAGATCGCCGGCGGTGAGGGACCAGACGACGCCCGAGACCATCGGGATGGTCAGCAACTCGTTCGACCAGCCCGCCGGGCTGCCGCCCATGAACAGGAAGGCGAAGAAATTGTAGGCGATCAGCGGGATCAGCAGCAGCGGCGGAATGAAGACACCGCCGCGCGACGAACGCCGCTCCGGCGGAAGGAAAACGGTGCTCTCGGACATCGGCGGGCTCCTCGCTTGGATTGGTCGGACAATGCCAAAGCCGCGGCCGCGCCGCTAGAGCGCTTCGGGCAAAAGTTGCGGAGTTCTGACGCGGCGGCCGATCAGCGGGACATGGCGCTGCGTCGCCAGACCATGACCGCCGAAACCAGCAGCATCGCCACGATGGCGGCCGAGATCAGGGCGTTGTAGCCGGCCAGCGTGATGCCGAAGAGCTCGAACTGGATGGCGTCGCAGGGCACGACGCGGGTGGCGTTGATGTTGGCGAGGTCGGAGAAACTGATCTCGCCGCCGACGCCGGTGCAGGCGGTGGGACCGGCCCAGAGCTTCATTTCGACGCCGGCGTGGTAGGTCGCGAGGTAGAGGCCCCAGGCGAAGATCGCTGCGGCAACGAGGAGCGCGGCCGGCAGGATGCGGCGGGGCAGGCGGTTCCACAGGATCAGTACCAGCGCGAGGAGTGGCAGGCCCCAGTAGTAGGGGAGGCGCTGCTCGAGGCAGAGTTCGCAGGGGACGAGGCCGCCGAAAACCTGCGAGCCCCAGGCGCCGAGGATGGTGGCGAGGCCGAGGACGAAGCCGATAGCCACCAGAAGGCGCCCGCGATCGGTGAGCAATCCGGCGCGGGTCAGGCGGGTATCATGGGTGGCGCTGGTCAAGGCTCTGCTCTCCGGGTCGACAAGGGCCCCATATTCTCGGGGAGAGGTGGCAAGTCAACGGCGGTGTCACTCACGAGCCCGTGCTCATTCGCCAGGTCCGGCAAGGCCGAGCTGCGCCATGACGGCGCGGGCATTGTGGGGGGCGTTGTCCTTGTCGGTGGAGACGAAGAAGGCGTGGACGTCGCGCGGCGGCGGGCTGTCCTCGGGGCCAGCAATGTAGATCCAGCCGACCGGCCTGCCCTCCGCGAGGGCCCGCAGCCAATCGCCGCGGATGGCCCGCTCTTCGGGCGTGTATGCCTCTGCCCCCGGTGCGCCCTGCAGGCGGGCATAGGCGAAGTCGGCGGTCTGGTCGATATACTCCCATTCGGTGGTGTCGGCGAAGACCAGCGCGACGTTGTGGGCGCGCAACTGCTCGATGAAGCCGGGGACGGCGAAGCTCTCGTGACGGACTTCGATGGCGTGGCGGATGCGGGTGATCCCGGTGGTGTCGAGGTAGGGCTCGGTCTTCAGTCCCTCGGACTTGCTCGCCAGTGCGACCAGGGCTTCCGGAGTGTGCGGCAGGAGGTTGAGGAACGCCTCCATCCGCTGGGCGTCGTATTTGGCGTTGCCGGGCAGCTGCCAGCAGAAGGGGCCGAGCTTCGACCCGAGAGCCAGCACGCCCGAGGCGAAGAAGTTGGCGAGCGGAATCTCGACATCCTTCAGCCGCTTGATGTGGGTGACGAACTGGTGGCCCTTCACCGAGAAGACGAAGTTCTCGGGGGTGGCTGCCGCCCAGTTCTGGAAGCTCGCGACCTTCTGGTGCGAATAGAAGGTGGCGTTGATCTCGATATTGCCGAGGCGCGCCGAGGACCAGGCCAGCTCGTCCTTCTGCTTCAGGCCCTTGGGGTAGAAGTTGTCGCGCCAGGGCTCGTAGACCCAGCCTGCGGTCCCCAGCCGTATCGTCCCCGCCATCGTGCGCTCCTTACGTCCGGCCGCAATCTGGCCCGTGTCCGGCGGCGGGGCAAGCACGCACTGTTTCTGCCTTGCAGCCAACACAGAGGCAGCTATAAAGACGGCCGTGCCGCGGGCGTGGCGGAATTGGTAGACGCAGCGGACTCAAAATCCGCCGTCCGAAAGGATTTGTCGGTTCGAGTCCGACCGCCCGCACCACCACAAGCCTCCCATCCTTCCGACAGTCCGGCTATAGAACCCTTCGACACGAGGGGAACCGAGCCGAAATGACTGCACATCTTTCCGCCGCCGATCGCGGGCAGGCGACCATCACCGACATCAAGGCCATGCGGCTCGACAGCGGCTTCTGCCTCGTCCGCATCGACACCGATGCCGGCATTTCCGGCTATGGCGAATGCGGCGATCTCGATGGCGACCTGGTGCGCGCCTCGATCCTTACCCATGGCAAGGGCGGGGCGCGGCTGCCGCACCTGCAACTGGTGGGCAAGGATCCGCTCGATATCGGGGTGCACCACCACAACATGTTCTACGCCTACCGGCAGCGGCCGGCGCATATCATGGTGTGCTCGGGGCTCGACATGGCGCTTTGGGACCTCGCGGGCAAGCTGCTCGGCCAGCCGGTGCACAAGCTATTGGGCGGGGCGATGCGGACCGAGCTCGAACTCTATTCACACTGCCCGCACTTCGACCTGACCGACGCCGGCGCCTGGGCCCAGGCGGCGGCCAACCTCAAGGCCGATCCGCACGGGTTCAAGACCTTCAAGGTCGATATCCACGATGCGATCGGCGTCGAGATGCAGGAATACACGCCGAGTCTGTCGCCGGGTGACATCCGCAAGATCCGCCGCTCGTACGAGCTGGCGCGCGAGCACCTGGGCGACGAGATCGACATCATCGTTCACTGCCACAACGAACTCGACACGCCGAGCGCCATCGCGGTGGCCGAGGCGGTCGAACAGATCAAGCCAATCTACTACGAGGACCGCTGCAGCCGGGCTTTTCGGAGAACTGGCTGGCTCTGCGCAAGGCGACCAACATCCCGATCATGACGGGCGAGAACATCGAGCTGCCCGAAGGGGCACTGCCGTTCCTGCAGCACCAGGCGGTCGATTGCCTGCAGCCCGACATCATCTCGTCGGGCGGCATTACCGGCACCAAGAAGATCGCCGACCTCGCGGCGCTCTACCGCACGCCGATTACATTGCACAATGTCAGTGGCCTGTTGATGAACGCGGCGAGCCAGCAGCTGGCGGCCTCGGTATTCAACTGCCCGCGCATCGAATGCACGCGCCGCGCCGACCGGCTCGAATGGGCGGTGCCCAACCCGCTGCTGGTCAAGAACGGCAAGATGCAGGTGTCGAATGCGCCGGGGCTGGGGGTTGAGCTGGACCCTGCGTTCCTTGAGGCGCACCGCTACAAGGGCGAGACGGGCTGGGCATAGCCGAGCCTGCGGCTAGCAGGTATCCGAGGCTTCGACTGCGTTACGGATACATTCGGTCATCCGGGCGTAGTCGCCGCTGTGCGAGGCCTGTGACGCCTCCATCCAGCGATTCCCGTCAATCCGGCGCAGCGCAAATGGGTGACCGGCGCGAACCGCGAGTTGCTCGAGGTAGAGCAACTGCGTGCGCCCGTTGCCTTCGCGGAACGGATGGACGTAGTTCACATCGCCGATGATCGCGCCCGCCTCGCGGGCGAAATCCTCCCGGCTCAGGCCCTGCAGGAAGCTGCTCTCAACGAGCCGACGGTGCACGTCGGCCATCCCGGCTCCGATGAAGCGCTGGAACTGGAACTGGCTTCCGCCCTTGGCAATCTCCACGGTGCGAAGCTCGCCGGCCCAGTCGTAGACGTCCTGGAAGAGGTGGCGATGGATGGCGCGCAGGTGCCTGAGGTCGAAGTCGCCCGTCGGCGCGCCTTCGGCGATGCGCTGTGCAACCAACTCTCGCTCGTGGAAATCCAGGACGGCTGCATCTCTCAAGCCGAGCCTGTTTCGCAGCATCGTGAAGTCGGGAGGATAGCAATACTCGGTATCGCTCATTCCGCCGCGTGGGTCATGGCGGCCTCTTTCGCCCGCCGGAGAATATAGGCACGGCGCCTATCGTGCGACCATCGTTCACGTTCGAACATCTCGAACATCGCAGTCTGCTCGCCAGTCAGCGGACTGTCTTCGATGGCCTGCAGATGCTCGGCGACGAGGCGGCGCTCCCGCGCTTCGGCAACCTCGTCGTCGGTCAGCATTTCTTCAGCCTTCGCCATCGGGACAGCATAGCCGTTTTCGGGGTGAATTGCCAGAATCGCCCACAGGGGCGGTTCGATCTTGCCCCCATGCCGGCTTGCTCCTAAACCGGTTGCGACAAACTCCGCAGGTGCTGCCTTGGACTATGCATATGCCTTTCACCCCGGCGAACTCGACCGGGCTGCTTCGCTGCGCGCTGGCGATACGGCCAAGCAGGATCCGCGGGCGCGGACGTTGGTGTTCTGGAAGGGCAAGCTGCTGGCTGATGCCGAGGGCAGGCCGCATCCGGTGGTGCTCGAGCATCCGGCGCTGTCGGACAGCCGCGAGGCGCCGATCTTTGTGGGGCTGACGCCGGACGGGCCGATCTTTGCCGCCGACATCTCGCTGTGGACGCCGATCGAGGACGCGACGACCATCGGGCAGTTCGTGGACCAGTCGCAGCAGGTGCATCCGGGTCTGCCGGGGGCGAAGTTCGCCGAAATCCGCGGGCTGATGCCGTCGCTGTCGCGGCTCGACGGCGAGATCGTGGCGACGGGCAAGGCGCTGCTGCAGTGGCACTCGGCGCACCGGTTCTGCGCCAATTGCGGCACCCCGAGCGCAGTGGAAAGCAGCGGCTGGGTGCGGAAGTGTCCGCAATGCGGCACGCAGCATTTTCCGCGCACCGATCCGGTGGTGATCATGGTGATCGTGCACGGCGATCGGCTGCTGCTGGGGCGCAACCCGGTGTGGCCGGAGCGGATGTATTCGCTGCTGGCGGGGTTTGTCGAGCCGGGCGAATCGATCGAGGCGGCGGTGCGGCGTGAGGTGCTCGAGGAGAGCGCCATTAAGGTCGGGCCGGTGCGCTACGTCACGGCGCAGCCCTGGCCGTTCCCGATGTCGCTGATGTTCGGCTGCTACGGGGAAGCGACGAGCGACGCGATCACCATCGATCCGGTGGAGCTCGAGGATGCGCGCTGGGTTAGCCGGGACGAGGTGAAGCAGATCCTCGCGGGCACGCACGCCGAGATCAACAAGCCGCGGCCAGGGGCGATCGCGGGGGCGCTGATCGAGGCCTGGGCCAACGATCGGCTGCTCGACCCTGACTACTGGGGAAACTGAAATGGCCCATATGTCCGGCCGCACCTACCTCGCTATTCCGGGGCCCTCGGTGGTGCCCGATCGCGTGCTCAACGCCATGCACCGCGCCTCGCCCAACATCTACGAGGGCGAGATCGTCGAGGCGACTTACGGCATCGTCGCCGACCTCAAGCGCGTGGCGATGACCAAGCACCACGTGGCCATCTACATCGCCAACGGGCATGGGGCGTGGGAAGCGGCCTTCACCAACATGTTCTCGCGCGGCGACAAGGCGCTGGTGGCCGCGACGGGCGTGTTCGGCCTTGGCTGGGCCGAGATGGCCCGGAAAATGGGCGTCGATGTCGAGGTGATGGATTTCGGCAAGTCGTCGCCGGTCGATCCGCAGCGGATCGCCGAGGGGCTGGCGGCCGACAAGACGCATGCGATCAAGGCCGTGCTGATGACCCAGGTCGATACCGCGTCGTCGGCGCTGAGCGACATTGCGGCCGTGCGGGCGGCGATCGACGCGGCGGGGCATCCGGCGCTGCTTGCCGTCGACGCCATCGCCTCGATCGGCTGCGATACGCTGCGGATGGATGACTGGGGCATCGACGTGCTGGTGGGGGCGAGCCAGAAGGGGCTGATGCTGCCGCCGGGGCTCGCCTTCGTGTGGTTCTCGGACAAGGCGCTGGAGGCGGGGCGCAACTCGGACCTCAGGACGCCGTACTGGGACTGGCAGCTGCGCGGCCTCGGCGAGCATTTCTACCACTTCTTCGGTGGCACGGCGCCGACCATGCACCTGTTCGGGCTGCGCGAATCGCTGACCATGATCCTCGAAGAGGAGGGGCTCGAGGCCGTGTGGGCGCGGCACGACACGCTGGCGCGGGCGGTGTGGGCGGCGTTCGAGGCTTGGGGCGCGGGCAGTAACGCCATCGCCATGAACATGGCGGACGCACGGCATCGGGGACGCTCGGTGACGGCGGCGCGGATCGGCAATGCCGGCGCGGGGGCGCTGCGCAAGTGGCTCGAGACCGAAGCCGGCGTGACGCTCGGCATCGGGTTAGGCATGGCAATGCCGGGCGAGCCCGGCTTCGACGACTACCTGCGCGTCGCGCATATGGGGCACGTCAATGCCCACATGGTGCTGGGCACGCTGGCGACGATGGAGGCGGGGCTCGTGGCGCTGGATATTCCGCACGGTGGCGGCGCCATCGAGGCGGCGGCGGCGGCTTTTGCAGGAGCGAAGAAATGACGGGCAAGCCCTACGTGATCGACGAGATGATCTCGGCCAAGGCCATTGCGGCGCGGGTCGAGGGGCTGGCGCGGGAAATCGCCGAGCACTACGCCGATACCGACAAGCTGGTGGTGGTGGGGCTGCTGCGCGGCAGCTTCATCTTCATCGCCGACCTGGTACGGGAACTGGACCTGCCGGTGGAGGTGGATTTCCTCGAGGTCTCGTCCTACGGCAACTCGACGGAATCGAGCCGCGAGGTGCGCATTCTGAAGGACCTGCGCGGCGAGATCGAGGGGCGCGACGTGCTGGTGGTCGAGGATATCGTCGATACCGGCTACACGCTGCGGCATGTACTCGACATCCTCAACACGCGCCATCCGCGCCGCATCGAGGTGTGCGCGCTGCTCGACAAGCCGTCCCGGCGCGAGATCGAGGTGAAGGCGAAGTGGATCGGCTTCGAAATCGAAGATCGCTTCGTCGTCGGCTATGGCATCGACTACGCGCAGCGCAACCGCAACCTGCCGCATATCGGGGCCGTCCGCTTCACCTGACGGCCACTAGTACCGGTGCACAGAGGTTCTGACGGGTTGGTAGGGCGTCAGCGCAAGATTGGCAGGGCCTCGGGGGCGACGATGATCTGGATGCTTGGTGCGGCGCCGGACTGGCGTGTGATGAGACCGGCGCGTTCGAGGGTGAGCACCATT
>CAMDAL010000125.1 GCA_945888565.1 Devosia equisanguinis
CGCCACCAACACCCTTGACTGCGGACACTGAAATCCAGAATGAAGAGAAGCCCTGCAGGCCCCTCACGAGGGTGGCTGGATGTTCATGGAACGGCCGGCCGGATGCTCGTGGAATGGATGGCCGGATGCCGTGGAATGCGCAAGGTGACTATGCCGAGGCGCTGCGGATCTTTAAACCCGCCGCCGACCAGATGAATATCTACGCCCAGTTCCAACTCGGGTACATGTACGAATTCGGCCGGGGCGTCCCGCAGGATTATGCCGAGGCGGTGAGGTGGTACCGGCTGGCCGCAGAGCAGGGCGATGCCAGCGCCCAGAATAACCTCGGGAACATGTATAGTCTGGGCCGGGGCGTACCGCAGGATTATGCCGAGGCGGTCAAGTGGTACCGGCTGGCCGCCGAGCAGGGCTATGCCAAGGGCCAGGTCAACCTCGGGGTCGCGTACGAATACGGGCAAGGCGTCCTGCAGGATTATGCCGAGGCGGTGAAGTGGTACCGGCTCGCCGCCGAGCAGGGCGCGGCCTTGGCCCAGGCCAACCTCGGATTCATGTACAACGTGGGCCAGGGTGTTCAGCAGGATTATGCCGAGGCGGTGCGCTGGTACCGTCTCGCCGCCGAACAGGGCAATGCCAATGCCCAGAATAATCTCGGGCTCATGTACGCCAAGGGCGAGGGCGTCCTGCAGGATTATGTCGAGGCGGCAAAATGGTACCGCCTAAGCGCCGAGCAGGGCGCGGCCAATGCCCAGTTCAACCTCGGGGTCGGGTACTTTGAGGGTTGGGGCGTGGCGCAGGATTACGTCCAAGCCCACATGTGGTTCAACCTCGCCGCAGCACAGGGCAATGCCGATGCCGTCGGAAATCGTGACATCACCGCCAAGAAGATGACCCCCGCCCAGATCGCCGAGGCGCAGAAGCTCGCTCGGGAATGGATCGCCGCGCATCCATAGCCCTAGGGGAAACTGTCGTTGAGGGAACTCGTCGGCGGCGCTCTTGTTGGCCTCGTCAGGGGTTTCTCAAAGTCGAAGAACAAGCGCGAACTGATCGTGGTGGGCTGCCCGAAAGGCCTTAGTCACCGCGTCGTTGGATAGCTGTTTCTTGCAGCAGCCACGCAGTTAGAGATCCGCAAGGTAAGGCATAGGAAGCACCGTCGCGGTCAGATGCCCGTGCCTATCAGTCGACTCATGTTCAAGCGCAGTTCCTGCGCCAGCAAGTCGAACACCAACCGGATACGCCGGCTGGTGTTGAGTTCCCGGTGCGCCACCAGCCAGATTGGAAACATCAGCGGTGCAAGGTCTGGCAGGACCCGCGTGACCTTTGGCTCGGCATCGCCGATCGCGCCGTCCAGAATCCCGATGCCAAGGCCATTCTTCACCAGTTCCCACATGACGAGATAATTCTCGGTCAAAATCGGAAAGTTGCGTTCCGTTAGATGGAAGCCCATCGCGTTCAGCCCCTTCAGGAACATGCCCGACCCGTCGAGGCTGATGAAATCGGCTTGCCGCAAGTCATAGGGCCAGCGCTGGGGCCGGTGTCGCCCAGTTCAACTATCCCGCCATCACTTGGCGGACGTCCTCATGGGCGTGATTGAGCAGGACTCTCACGGCTTCAAGCGCGTCGTCAGGACGGCGTTCAGCAATAGCCTCGAAGACCTGGATATGCTCCTGCAGGCAGTGCTGGAAGTGGACGTTCAAGCTTGAGACCGAGAAGCTCATCTGGAAATACTCGCGGAACAGGCTCGCCAGCGACGCCATGAAGACGTTGTTGGAGCCGATATAGATCGCGATGTGGAACTCGACGTCGGCGCTGACCCAGGCATGGAAGTCGGTGTCTGGCGAGCACATGATGTCCAGGGCCGACTTCATCAGCGCCAGCTGTTCCTGAGTCGCGGTGCGGGCGGCCTCAGCGGCCGCAGCCGGCTCGATGGCGTTGCGGAACGCGAACAGCTGCTGAATTATGGTCTCGGAGTTGCCGCTCGCCCTGACCCAAGAGAAGATCACCGGATCGAGGAAATTCCACTCGTGCACTGGCGGCACCCAGGTGCCGATGCCGGAGCTGGTGCGGAGCAGGCCCTTTGATGTCAGCTGCTTTACCGCCTCGCGGATGACCGTGCGGCTGACATTGAAGCGCGCGCCGAGCTCGGCCTCGGTCGGCAACAGGTCGCCGATCGGCAGTGCGCCGGAAATGATCTCCTTACCCAGCACATTGTAGACTAACGTGTGGAGGCTTGATCGTTTCTCGCCAATTTGCGCCGTTGGCAGCTTGTGATCCAAAATTCAAGCTCCGGGGGGGGCAGATTGCATACCGGACCCTGTGCTCGGGCTAGCGGGACGATTGCAGATTTGCGGTGTCCTCCGCCAGGGCCTGAGCAAGGATAGTGTGACAGATACGCATTGTCTTGATCGTATCGCGGAAGGGGGATGAGCATACATCTACGCCAGATTTCAGCGACTCTATAAACTCTCGGTTCTTGTTGCGGAACCCGCCATACACGAAATTCTGGTCACTTCCGGCGATATCCTGGGTACGGAATACCTGCCCGGCATAATCGCCATCGAGGTAGAGCCGCGCTTCTGCCTCGAGCTCGACATCGGCGTAGCCGCCCGGCGCGTGCATCTGCGTGCGGAACACCCGGCGGCCCGAAGACCAGCTGCAGACCACGAAGCAGGTTGAACCGTTGTCGAAGTGCAGCGTGGCGCCGATCCAGTTAATGTCGGGCACGCCGATGCGCTTGCACTGGCTTTCAACCTTCACCACCTCGCCGCCGCAGATCCAGCGGGCGGTGTCGATGGCGTGCGTGCCGTCGTCGAGCATGCGATCGCGCGCGCTATTCATCGGCACAATGTCTTTCTTGAAGAACTCGACCACGCCGTGAGTGATCGGCCCCTTCTCGAGCAGGCGACGGCGCATGTCGAGCATGATGGGGGCGGTGCGGCGCTGGTGGCTCACCTGGGTGATGAGCCCCTTGCTCTCGGCGAGATGCGTCAGGACCTCGGCATGGTGCATGGTCAGGCCCATCGGCTTCTCGATGTAGAGGTTGAAGCCGTTGCTGAGGCACCACTGCCAGATCGGGAACATGATCTCGGGCTGGCCGACGACGTAGACGCCGTCGGGCTTCAGCCGCATCAGGATGTCCTGGTAGTCGGTGTCGAGCGTTGCCAGAAAGCGGGCTTCCCGGCCGATTCCATGCTTGTCGCAGGTGGCGTCGAGCCGGTCGCGCCGGGTCTCGATGACCCCCACGATCTCGACGTCGTCGAACGAGGCGAGCGAGGGGTAGTGGACGTTGTTGGCCATGCCGCCGGCGCCAATGAGGCAGATGCGGACCTTGCGGTTCTCGATCATTCGCTGATGCTCCTGGTTCAGGCCAACAGGCTCTTAAGGTAGGCGATATCCTGTCTGAGATACGGCAGCACATCGTTGCCCATCCGCTGCGGTGCGCCCGATGGGTCCGAGTATTCGGCGGGGAGGCAGAAGGTACCAGTGAAGCCGCGGGCGACGACGTTGTCGACCAACTCGCGCCAAGAGTAGGCTGCGTGGGTAGCGGTGGTCCAGTGGGTGCGGTACTCGGCTTCGACTTCCTCGGGGCCGTTGACCCGTTCTCGGAAGGCGCCCTTGAAGTTGAGCAACCCGCGCGTGCGCGTCCAGAGCAGGTCGACAGCCAGCGCCGTGGGCTCGCCCGCAATGGCCGAGTGCGCCATGTCGAGAATGGCGCAGACATGCCGGGGATCGTATTTCTCTATTAGGTGATAGAGCCCGATGGCGCTGCCGACGCAGTCGCCGGAATGGTTCTGGATGCCGATTGTGACGCCGGTGCGCTCGAGCAGGGGGATCAGGCTGTCCCACAGCGCCCGGTGCTGCGCGATGGTGTCGGCATAGCTCTGCTTTTTCGGATCGACGCCGACCATCGAGCGGATAATCGGGATGCCGGCGTCGCCGCAGGACTCGATGATGGCCGGCTCGAGCGGAGCGGCGGCGCTGCGGATCTCAAGCCCTCGCGACTTCAGCACCTTCACCGCATCCGGCAGAGTGAATCTCACGTTCTCGGGCTGCACCTGATATCCGGGACGGATAGGCAGCTCGATGCCGTTTAGGCCTAGGCCCGCAACGAGATCGGCGAGCTCGCCGATCGGAACCGTCCATGGCTTGGTGAAGACCGTCAATGCGATATCTGGCACGTTTCGCTCCCACGAGATCTTGTGCCCCGTCGCTCGGGGCATTTGTTGAACAGCCGCCGGCTAGACCATGCGCATCGACATGCCGCCGTCCAGCACGACGGTTTCGCCGGTGATGAAGTCGTTGGTGATTAGCTGCAGGATCATGCTGGCAACCTGCTCGGTCGTGCCCTCTCGACCCAGCGGAATGCGGTTCTTGAGGTTGTTGAGCCGCGCTTCCTCGGTCATGCTCGCCTGGAACGGCGTGCGGATAATCCCGGGCGCGATGCAGTTCACCCGTATCCCCTCCGCAGCGTGGTCGCGCGCCAGCGCCCGCGCCATTTGGATCAGCGCCGCCTTCACCGTCTGGTAGGCAATCGTCCCGGGACAGCCGCGCAGCGCCGCCGCCGAGGAGAGCAGGACCATCGTGCCTTGTGAAGCAGCAAGCAGGGGATGGGCCGCACGAAACAAGTGGAAGGCCGAATTGACGTGGACGTCGAAGGCATTGAGCCAGTTGTCGTAACTCTGGCTGAGCGCGGTGCCGGGCGCGGGCCCGCCGGCCGAATGCACGACCGCGTCGAGCTGGCCGAATGCCTGCTGCGCCGCCGCGACGAGCCGGGTCGAGGTATCGGGGTCTCTGACGTCACCGGCCACGAAGACGCAGCGTGCCCCATGCAGGCCCGTGATTGCCGAGAGCCCGGCGAGTACGGCCGGTTTCTCTGAGCGGGCGCCGAGCACGAGATTGGCGCCCTGTTGTGCGAGGCTGGTCGCGGTCGCGAGGCCAATTCCGGAGGTTGCGCCCGTAACGAGCGCCACTCTGCCCTTGAGTTCCATGCTTCTGTGTACTCGCCGCCAAGCCGCGGCGCTCCTTATTACGTGAAGCCCTGATCAGGGCCCGTCATAAGCGATTGACAGGTTTAGACAATCGGCTGTACGACTATTAATGTCAATACATCATACGTATGATTTTTATGATAGAGGGGGAACGAAATGACTTGCGGATACTGCCATCCGGGCGCCGAAACAGTGCTGTGGTCTGGCGACAGGTGCCGGGTGATCCTTGCCGACGAGCCGGGGTTCGATGGCTGGTGCCGCGTGATCTGGAACGCGCATGTGCGGGAGCTCAGCGATCTCGGTGATGCGGACCGCAACCACCTGATGGGCGTTGTCGCTGCGGTTGAGCGAACGCTTATTGCGCAGCTGCGCCCCGTGAAGATGAATATCGCCGCGCTCGGTACGGCGGCACCGCATCTGCATTTTCACCTAATTCCTCGCTTCGATACGGACGCCAACTTCCCCGATCCGGTGTGGACCGCGCGCCGGCACACGACGTCGCGCCTCGACCAGAATGCGGTCGCCGCTCAACTGCGCACGACAATCCGCGAGGCGATCGCATCCTAACCGGAGTTCAGGAATACGCGTCCGGCTTGATCACAAAAATCATACGTATGATTTATTGACACCGAGGCTGCTCTATGTGTGTCTAGTAAGACCAAGCGGAGGGAGGGAACCCTGGCGCTGGTTGGGAAACGTACTCAGGGGATTATCATGCAGAATGGGAATAAACCGACTGCGCCCGGCCGCTTGTCGCGGCGCGATCTGCTCCGCAACACGGCGCTCGTGACGAGCGGCGCGGCGCTGTCCAGCCTCGGCTTCGGTAGCCCGGCGCTGGCTCAGGAGCCGGTGACGCTTCGGCTGCAGAACTGGTTCAGCGACGGCGACATCAGTGACTGGCAGATCGGCATTGACCTCGTAAAGGCGAAGTATCCGAACATCAACGTGGCTCTTGAGTTCGTGCCCTACAACGACACGGTGACCCGCACGCAGGTCGGCGCCAGCGCAGGCGACCTGCCCGACATCATCATGTGCAGCACCGACCATACGCCGACGCTGATCACCAGCAACATGCTGATGGACGTGACGCCGAACGTCACTGCCGACGGCGACGTCAATCCCGACGACGTCGCGGCCGGCATCGCACAGGGCTTCCACATGTTCGACCGCTGGTGGGGCTTCCCCTACGACATGTCGACTTTTGGCATCTACTACAACAAGGACATGTTCGATGCTGCTGGCGTCGCCTACCCGCCCGCCTTCGGGGAGACGCCGTGGACGTGGGAACAGTTCATCGAAGCTGCGGTCAAGCTGACCAAGCCGAGCGGCGAGCAGTGGGGCGTCAGCTGGGATACGCCGCTCACTCACAACTACCTGGCGTCGAACTTTATCTACATGGCCGGCGGCCGGAACTTCTCCGACGATCTGAAGGAGTGCGTGATCGGAACGCCAGAAGCGGCGGCCGGCGTGCAGTTCATGATCGACCTGATCCACAAGCACAAGGTCGCGCCGACGCCGGCGGAGGTCGCGGGCGACGGGGTGAACTACTTCGAATCCGGTCTGGCGGCGATGCGGCTCGACGGGCAGTGGGCGCTCGGCCAGACCTCACGCAACGTCGATTTCGGCTTCGACATCAGCTACTTGCCAGTCGGCAAGGAGCAGAAGCTGGCGACCGGCGGCTCGGGCTTTGCGATCAGCGCCACCACCAAACACCCAGAAGCGGCGTGGCAGTTCCTCAAGACATTCACCAGCAGCGACACGCTGGCCAAGATGATCGGCGGAACCGGCCGCGGCATCCCGGCGCGGCTGAGTGCTTCGCAGTCCTACATCGACGCTGCCGTGACGCCGAACGCCGCGATCTTCCCCGAGCAGCTTGCGCTCGCCATCAACGACCGCCTCGTGCTTGGCTTTCCGGTATTCCTCGACGCCTACCAGCGCGCCCTGGAGCCGATCTTCAACAGCGGCGAGGGTGACGTGCTCGCGGCGTTGAAGACGGTGGAAACGACTATGAACGCCGAGCTCAAGAAGCGCTGGGCGAACGTCGCAATCGACGTCTGATCGGGCGTTTAACAGGATAGGTCCCGGTGCCTGCAGGCACCGGGACGCGTTTAGGGACGGCGGCATGCACGACAGCGATACGGGGGCGAAACGACGGGTGCGGTCATCGTTTGTGGCGACGGCGCTGCTCTGGCTGTCGGCAGCGGTGGTGGCGTTCCCGTTCCTTTGGATGCTACGATCGGCCTTCATGCCGACCAAGTTCATCATGCGGTTCCCGCCGCTCTGGCTGCCGCCGGAAGTGACCTTTGACAATTTCGCCAAGCTGCTGACGCGTCAGCCGTTCCTGCTCTACATCGTCAACAGCCTGAGCGTCGCAACCATCGTTACGGTCGGCCAGGTGCTAATCTCGGCGCTCAGCGCCTACGCCTTCGCGCGGCTCCGCTTCCCTGGCCGCGACAAGCTGTTCCTCCTGTACCTCGCGACCATGGTCATCCCGGTGCAGGTGACGCTGATCCCGCAATACGTGATGATCAGCCAGCTGGGCTGGATCGACAGTTATGCGGCGCTAACTGTGCCGCTGCTGTCGAGCGCCTTCCTGACCTTCCTGCTGCGGCAATATTTTCTCTCCATCCCCATGGAGCTCGAGGACGCCGCGCGGATCGACGGCGCCGGCTACGTCCGGATCTTTGCCACCATCATCGTGCCCCTGTCGGGGCCGGCGCTGGCGACCAGTGCGCTGCTCGCCTTCATCGGCAACTGGACTAACTACCTGTGGCCGCTCATCGTCACGCGGTCGCGCGAGATGCGGACGGTGCCCGTCGGCTTGGCCTCGTTCCAGGACGAGATGGCCGGCCGTACCGACTACGGGCAGATGATGGCCGGCGCGGTGCTGTCAATCCTGCCAATGTTCATCCTGTTCCTGCTGCTGCAGCGGTTCATCGTACGCAGCATTGCGACCTCCGGACTGAAAGGCTAGAGATGACTTCCGCGCCCGCCACATCGGAGCCGATCGCAAGGCCGCGCAGGCGCTTCCGCATCAGTATGGAGCAGCATGAGGCGCTCGCCGCGCTTGGCTTCCTCGCCCCCGGGCTGGTGATGTTCCTCGCCTTCACGCTGGGGCCGGCGCTGTTCTCGTTCGTGGTCGGCTTCACCCGCTGGGACGGGCTGAGCGCCCCGGTGTGGACCGGGCTCTCTAACTATATCCAGCTGGCGCAGGATCCGCTGTTCCTAAAATCGATCGCCAACACGGCCTGGTTCACGCTGATGTTCGTGGTGATATGCATGGCCGCGTCAATCCTCGTGGCCCTGCTGCTCAACAACAGGGCGCGCGGCATTGGCTTCGTCCGCTTCTTATGGCTCTTGCCGTTCGTCACCGATATGATCTCGGTGTCGATGGTCTGGACTTGGCTCTACCACTTCCGTTTCGGCGTGGTGAACGATCTGCTCGGCCTTGTCGGCATTCCGCGGCAGGCCTGGCTGGGCAGTCCCGAACTCGCGTTGTTCTCACTTGTCGTGCTGTCGGTGTGGCGCTGGACCGGCTATTACGCGCTCATCCTTCTGTCGGGCCTGCAGAGCGTGCCGCCAGACCTCTACGAGGCCGCCAAAATCGACGGGGCCTCGCGCTGGGACCGCTTTGTCAACGTCACCCTGCCGATGCTGTCGCCTACTATCTTCTTTGTCGCCATGATGGCGATGATGTCGAGCTTCCAGGTGTTCGAGCAGATGTGGGTGATGACGCAGGGCGGCCCGAACGACACTACGATCAGCGTCGCCATGTACCTTTACATCCAGGGCTTCCAGTTCCTGAATCTGGGTTATGCTTCGGCAGTGGCCTGGGTGCTGTTCTTCATCATCTTCGTGCTAACGATTATCAATTGGAACGCCCGGCGCCGCTGGGTCTTCGAGGGATAGGAAGGGGAAACAACATGACTGAGCAATTGCCCGGACGAACCGTCCGCGTCACCAGCATCAGCTTCGGCGTCCGTCCGCTGGAGGCGATCGTCGACATCGTCGAGGCCGAGGCGGCGCGCGGCACCGACCTGATCGCCTTGCCGGAGACCTGGGCCGGACAGCAGCCCAACCGCCCCGAGACGCTGGATGGGCCCATCATCACCGCGATCTCCGACATCGCCCGGCGCCATAACACCTGGATCGTCTGCCCGATCGACCGGCTGGACGGCAACCGGCGGGTCAACTCGGCGGTGCTGATTGGCCGCGACGGCAAGGTCGCGGGCACCTACGACAAGGTCTATCCGTACTGGAGCGAGTTCGATCTCGAGCAGATCGTCGAAGTCGGCAGCGGCACGCCGGTGTTCGCCACGGACTTTGGCAAGGTTGGCATGGCGATCTGCTTCGATGCCAATTTCCCAGAAGTATGGAAGGGCCTTGCCGACAATGGCGCCGAGCTCGTGGTATGGCCCAGTGCCTATTCGGCGGCGACGACGCTGCAGGCGCACGCCCTGGTGAACCACTTCGCCATCCTCACCTCCACGCACACCCCCGATTGCATAGTCTACGACATCGACGGCAGCGAGATGCTCTACGAGAAGAGCCAGGACGTGAACATAAGCCGCTTCGTGCTCGACCTCGACCGCGGCATCTATCATGAGAACTTCAACCTCGGGCCGCTTGAGAAGCTTCTTGCCGAGCATCCCGATGACGTCGAGGTTGAACAGCACCATCTGCGCGAGCAATGGATCATCCTCAAGGCCAAGCGCCCCGGTGTAAGTGCCCGCGCCCTCGCCCGGCAATACGGCATGGAGGAGCTGCGCGACTACATAAACCGCAGCCGCCGCGACATCGACAAGATGCGCGCTGAGCAGGCTATGGTGGCGTAAGGGGGACTCCGATGCATGCAGGTTTAGCCCGACATCAGGAGCTGCCGGATACAGTCGTCAAACGTTCATCGCGGGGGACGGCGAATTCATCGCCTCGCAGCAGTACGGGCACCTGCGCCCCCAAGCCGCTGTAGCCTCATCACTGCGGGCAAGCTCTGCCCCAAGACTGAAAACTAGTGGATAGAAATCTAACGCTTGGTGCCCTCGTCTGACGGCTGCGATGATGCGGTCTGGGTCGGCGGTCCAGGTAAAGGGCCTGGGGTTTGCATTGGTCTCGGTGACGAAGCGGTTGATTGCGGCTTGCAGGTCGACGACGGAGCAGAAGACTCCGCGCTTGAGGCGACGTCGGCTGAGCTTGGCGAAGAAGCCCTCGACTGCGTTGAGCCACGAGCAGGAAGTTGGCGTGAAGTGGAAAACGAACCGGGGATGCCGCTCGAGCCACGC
>CAMDAL010000126.1 GCA_945888565.1 Devosia equisanguinis
AGGCCGGTATCGTCATCCATGGTGGGCGTGGCGCCTCAGTGGTCTGGAATTGCGTTGGTCCAAGCAACCAAAACCTATTCCAAATCAGCTGCTTACGCTACGTCCGCCAACCCACTTTCAGGCCCAGCGTGAATAAGACGGGCTAAGCGTCCGCAGGCCGGGGAGTGCGCGCCACTCGTCCACGATTGGTTGAAAGACTAAAGCCGTATCGGGCCATGCCCAGGTTGTGGCTTATGCCGACGATGGCATCGCAGTGCCGGTGGCCTTTGTTGGCTCGGGGACCCCACTCTCCATCACCGGGGAAAGTCCGGGGGCAGTCGGAGGCCAAGTCGGGGGGCTCTCGACCTTCGCCTCAGCGACAAGGTTTCAGCCTTCGGTACTTTCGACCTGAAGGTTCGCGGCGGCAGCGTTACCTACACCGGTATGCTGGGTTTGCACGGCGCGTTCTGACACAGAGCGACAGATGCTCATGGGGCGGGCGACCTTGGTTAGGCGCACGATTGTCGGCCGCCTTGGCCAAATGCGGCCCCCACACCCCAACCTGGGGCGTGGGTACTGTGCGATAGGCAAGGTGCGCCGGCACTCGGCCGGCGCCACCATATCTGCCCTTACTTCAAACTCTCACCAAAGAACCTCGCGAACGAGTCCTGCACCAGCTTCGTCACCTCGGGCTGGTCCGAGTAGAACCCGTAGCCATGGTCCGCCTCGGGCACCGTCACGATGCTCGACGCCGGATAGGCCGCCACCACCGCCTGGTTTTCCTCGGGCGTGATCACCGTGTCCTTGTCGCCATGCACCACCAGCATCGCGCCGGTGTAGGCACCGATCCCGTCGAGCGGGCTCGAGGCGAGCATCTCGTCGAACCACACCTTGCTCAGCTGCTGCTGCTGGCCATACTGCGTGGTGTAGTCGGCATAGCCCTTGTCCGTCGAAGCTTCGGCGTAGAGCCGCTCATACTCAGCTTCCGAACCGCCCGCGAAGAACAGAAGCAGCCCCTTGCCGGGGTTGGCCGAGGGCGCCAGCAGCCCCACCGCCTCGTACGGGCTGTTCGGCTGCTGCGCGATGGCCAGCGCGATGCGCCCGCCCATCGAATAGCCGAGGATGCCCAGCTTGCTCGGATCGGCCGGGAAGTTCGCCAGCATGAACACCAGGCTGGCGTTCGAATCCGAGATCATGTTGGTCAGGGTACCCTCGGTGAAGGGCTCCTTGCTGTCACCGGTGCCGGGAAAATCCATGCGGATGGTCATGATCCCGGCCTCGGCCAGCGCCGAGGCCAGCTTGCCGAACCCGCCGCCTTCCTGCCGTCCGCCGCCATGGCCGTGGTTCATCACCACGGCGGGGAAGGGGCCTTCCCCATCCGGCACGACGACGGTGGCCGGCACGGCGCGCGCGCCGTTCATCACCGTCACCTCGGTCACCGTCTCGGCCAGCGCAGCACTGGCCGCAAGGGCGCAGGTGGAGGCAAGCAGCATGGCCATTCCGGCCTTGGCGAAAGTCATTCGGGTAGTCTCCTGTGTGGAACGCCCGATGCTTCCTCCTCGCGCCACCGCCCGTCAACGCCTCGTTGGTCGTAGCGGTGGATTGCAGACCTGCGCCTGCCGCCCGCCTCAGCCGTTGCGGAAAGTATAGCCGTAGCCGTTGAGCGCCGGCGCCCCGCCGAGATGGGCGTACAGCACCTTCGATCCCCTGGGGAAATAGCCCTTCTGCACCAGGTCGATCATCCCCTGCATTGATTTGCCCTCGTAGACCGGGTCGGTGATCATCCCCTCGAGCCGCCCCACCAGCCGGATCGCCTCCTTGGTCTCCTCCGACGGCACGCCGTAGATCGGGTAGGCGTAGTCCTCGTTCAGGACGATGTCTTCGGCCGTGATCGGCCGCCCCAGTTCCACTAGTTCCGCCGTGCTCTGCGCGATCGACAGCACCTGCTCGCGAGTCTGCGCCGGGGTGCACGAGGCATCGATGCCGATCACCTTGTCGGCCCGCCCGTCAGCCGCAAAGCCCACCACCATGCCCGCATGGGTCGAGCCCGTCACCGTGCACACCACGACGTAGTCGAACTTGAACCCGAGTTCCGCCTCCTGCTGCCGCACCTCCTCGGCAAACCCCACATAGCCGAGCCCGCCGAACTTGTGCACCGATGCGCCGGCGGGGATAGGGTACGGCTTGCCGCCAGCCGCCTCGACCTCGGCGATGGCGTTCTTCCAGCTGTCGCGGATGCCGATATCGAACCCGTCATCCACCACCCGCACGTCGGCGCCCATGATCCGGCTCAGCATGATGTTGCCGACGCGGTCGTAGACGGCATCCTCGTGCGGCACCCAGCTTTCCTGCACCAGCCGGCACTTGAAGCCGATCTTGGCCGCCACCGCCGCCACCATCCGCGTATGGTTCGACTGCACCCCGCCGATCGACACCAGCGTATCCGCCCCCGACGCAATCGCATCGGGGATGATGTATTCGAGCTTCCGCAGCTTGTTGCCGCCAAACGCCAGCCCCGAGTTGCAGTCCTCGCGCTTGGCATAAAGTTCGACGTCCCCGCCGAGGTGCTCCATCAGCCGCGACAGTTTCTCGATCGGCGTGGCCCCGAAGGTGAGCGGATAACGGGCGAACTTCTCGAGCATGGCAAAACCCCTGTTGGAATGATGCCCAAAGCTACCAGTGCTGGCCCCGAAGGTGCTTTCAGACTTGCCCCGCTTTGCGCTACAGAAGCGAGGTCAGGGCGACAACAGTGACGGAACCTTCGAGATATGCCAGAAAATCCGGAAGACTCTTCCGACGATCTCGATCGCATCGATCTCAGGATGCTCCGCCTGCTGCAGAAGGACGCCCGCCTCACCAACGCCGATCTCGCGACGAAAGTCGGCGTCTCGGCTGCCACCTGCCACCGCCGCACCCAGCGCCTCGTCGAGGCCGGCTACATCGCCGGTTTCCGCGCCGAACTCGCCCCGCACAAGCTCGACCTCGGCACCCTCGTCATCGTCGGCGTCGTCCTCGATCGCTCGACGCCCGAGAGCTTCGCCATCTTCGAAGCCGCCGCCAAAAAGCTGAAGATCGTCATCGACTGCCACCTCGTGGCCGGCGACTTCGACTATTTCCTGAAGATCCGCGTCCGCGACATCGCCGATTTCAACCGCCTGCACGGCACCGCCCTGATCGCGCTCCCGGGCGTCCGCCAGACCCGCACCTTCTTCGTCATGAAGGAAGTCATCGACAACGCCCCACTGGACGTTTGAAGCCTTCACCTCCCCTTCATGGGGGAGGCCGGGAGGGGGCCGTCCCGGATCGCCCCGGCTCAGCTCCGTGTCAGCCGCACCAGTTCGTCGCGCAGCACGTTGCGCATCACCTTGCCATTCTCGTTGCGCGGAATCTTCTCGACCACGATGATCCGGCTCGGCGTCCGCTCGTTGAGCCGCACCCGCGCCGCCGCCAGCACCGCCGCCTCGTCGACTGGCTCGGCGCACACCACTGCCGCCCACACCTGGTCGATTCCGCTGGGAGACGGCACGCCCGTCACCGCCAGGTCGGTGAACCGGCCATCGAGCCGCAGCACCTCCTCCACTGCATCCGGTGACAGCGTCGTACCGCCGAGGTTGATGACCTCGCTGGTCCGGCCGGTAATCATCAGCATCCCGTCGGGCTCCAGCCGTCCGGCGTCGCCGGGATAGAACCACCCCTCCGCGTCCGCTGCCGGTATCACTGCGCCGTCGTCCCCCACATAAACCGCGAGCTCCGGCGACCGCACGCGAACGGCACCATCCTGGCCGGGGGGCAGGGGGCGTCCGTCGCCATCGACGATCTCAAGCGTCACTGACGGCGCCACGAAGCCGACTGCCCCGGCGCCACGCCCCATGTCCTCGGCCTCGAACACCGTGATCCGGCCCATCTCGGTCGAGTTGTACATGCCGTACACATGGCTCGCGAGCCGCGCCCGCAACTCCAGCATCAGCGCACGCGGGATCGCCGACCCGGCAGGGAAGATAGTTCGCAGCGTCGGCGGTGGCGGCGCACCCCGCAGCGCTCGCACCGTGTCCTGCAACTGCGCCACGCTTCCCGCCAGATACGTGACGCCGAACGCGCGGATCATCTGCAACGCCACCGGCCCGCCGTTCGCGAGGCAGAGGAGCCCACCATTGGTGTGCGTCATGAACGGGATCAGCGTGCCCAGCACGGTCGAAAAACCCATCGTGCTCATCGTCGGCCCGGCCTTGGCCTGGAACGGCATCTCGAATGCCGAGCGCGCTGCACGCGCCGCCAGCGTCCGGCCCGTCAGCCCGACGCACTTGGGGCGCCCCGTCGTCCCCGACGAATACATGAAGCGGAACACCTCGTCGGGGTCCTCGAACCCCGGCAGCCGCAGCAGCGCCGCGTAGTCCACTGGCCGCCGTTCGTCATGGGCGAACCAACTCGCCTCCACCTGCCGGACCGGCACGTCGTTGGGCGCCGTCTTCGGCCGGTCGGTGAGAAACAGCGCCGGCAGCGGCCCCGCCCGCTCGGTCACATAGGCCGTGCCCACCGAGGCGGAACGGATGCCGCACAGCGCCAGCGCGTAGAGCATGGCGATATGATGCACCGGGTTGCGGATATCGAGCAGCACCAGCGCGCGCGGCGCCAGCCCCAGCGTCCCGATGGCGCGGACGGCCGCGGCCACCGATCCCATCAGCGTCCGGTAGGTCGCGACCCCCGTTGGCGAGGCCACCGCCGGGTTCTGCTCATGCCGCCTTGCGTTGTAGACGACCAGTTTGACGAGGTTCACGCTGATGCTCCGGGCGCGGTGCTTGCAGCGAGTCGCGCTGCCAGCATCGACTATGCCCGAACGCCTCTGCGCCGTCAGCCGATCGGATACGCCACATACCCGAAGTGGCGGTTGTCCGGTGACCACGAGTTGACGTTGATCGTGCCCTGGCCGCCGTTGAACCCCACCACGTCCCGCGTTTCGGTTCCGTCCGGCCGCATGAAGCGCAGGATCACGTCCTTGTCGGCCGGATGCCCCTGCGTCCCCGGCGGCCAGGCCTGTCACGAATGGCAAGGGCTGGTTGGTCGTCTGTCGTTCGCCAGCCGTATTTTTTCGTTTTGCGCCCGCACCCGCCGCCCTCTACCAACGTTGTCGCGCTGGAGGGCCACCCATGACCATGCCGCAGATTCTCTCGTTCGCCGTCATTGCCCTGATGATGGCAGCCTTCATATGGGGGAAGATCCGCTACGATCTGGTCGCCGCCGGATCGCTGCTTCTGGCCGTTCTGGTCGGCATCGTGCCGGCGCAGGACGCCTTCTCGGGCTTCGCCGACGACATCGTCATCATCGTCGGTGCGGCCCTGGTGGTGAGCGCCGCAGTCTCTCGTTCCGGCGTCATGGAGGCGCTGCTCGGCCGTTTGGCGCCGCGGGTCACGCAGCCGCGCATCCAGTTGCTGATCCTCGTCGTCATCGTCGGGGTGCTGTCGGCCTTCGTGAAGAACATCGGCGCCCTCGCCATCATGATCCCCATCGCCTTCCAGATGGCCCGGCGCTCGAACGTCTCGCCCTCGATGTTCCTCATGCCGATGAGCTTTGCCGCGCTGCTGGGCGGCCTGATGACGCAGATCGGCACCTCGCCCAACATCATCGTCTCGCGGCTGCGCGCCGACCTGACGGGCACCAGCTTCCAGATGTTCGATTTCACCGCCGTCGGCCTGCCGCTGCTCTTGGCCGGGGTGGTCTTCCTCACCCTGTTCTACTGGCTGCTGCCGGTCCGCAAACGCGAGGGGCTCGCCGTCGGCGATGCCGTCGAAATCAAGAACTACACCACCGAGGCAACTGTCGGGGAGGGGGCCGCGGTCATCGACAAGAGCGTCGGCGACCTGCAGCGGCTCGCCGATGGCCGGGCGATGGTCACCTCGATCGTCGGCGGCAAGGGCACGCGCCGCATCCCGTTCCCCGATGCCGTGCTGCGCCAGGGCGACCGGCTGAGCATCGAGGGCGAGCCCGAGGCGCTCGACCGCATGATCGAGCAGGGCCGCCTGACCCTCTCCGAACGCGCCCACCGCAGCCGCGATCTCGCCACCATCGAGGCCATCATCGGCCCCGCTTCGCCGCTCATCGGCACCACGGCGCGCGACTATTCGCTGTTCGAGCGCACCCGCCTCGACCTTCTCGCCGTCTCCCGCCGCGAGCGCCGCTTCTCCGAGCGCCTGCGCGATATCCGCCTTGAGCCGGGCGACGTTATCCTGGTCCGCGGCGGCCGCGCCGAGATGGGCAACCAGCTCCGCGACCTCGACCTGCTGCCGCTCGCCGAGCGCAACCTGCAGCTGGGCAGTGTCCGTGATCGGCTGACCCCTATCGCCATCCTCCTCGTGGCCATGGTCGTCACCGCGCTCGGCTGGGTCCCGGTCCCCATCGCGTTCTTTGCGGCAGCCGTGCTGATCGTCGCCACCGGCGGCCTGCCGGCACGCGAGGTCTACGGCAAGCTCGATGGTCCCATCCTCATCATGCTCGCTGCGCTGATCCCGGTCTCTGAATCACTACAGGCCACCGGCGCCACCGACGTTATCGCCAACGGCCTGTCGCAGGTGGCGATGGGCCTGCCGCCCTGGGCCGCGCTGGCGCTCATCATGATCGCCGCCATGGCGGTAACGCCGTTCCTCAACAATGCCGCCACCGTGCTGGTCATGGCGCCCATCGCCGCCACCTTCGCCACCGACCTGGGGCTGGCGCCCGAAGCCTTCCTCATGGCTGTCGCCATCGGCGCCGGCAGCGATTTCCTCACCCCCATCGGCCACCAGTGCAACACCCTCGTGATGGGCCCCGGCGGCTACCGCTTCGGCGACTACTGGCGCCTCGGCCTGCCGCTCTCGATCCTCGTCCTCATCATCTCCGTGCCGCTCCTGCAACTGGTCTGGCCGATGACCTGAAGTGGGATGCACGTCCCTCTCTAGAGTTGGAGGCACCGACAGTGCCGGGGGTCCTCCACCGCGTAGCGGGGGAGGGGGACCAGCGGAGCTGGTGGAGGGGGCGCTCACACACGCTGGCCCCGCGACTGGTGGGGGGAGCAACAAACCCGACGCTTCGGCAAGACGCCCACAACGGCCGGGTTGCCCCGGACCCGTCCTTCCCCTACATACGGCGCCAAATTCATCACACGTTAGCGGCGGGAGCAGTGCCTGATGGCGCGCCAGTTCATTTATCACATGCACGGGATGACCAAGGCCTATTCGAACGGCAAGAAGGTCCTCGATAACGTCCACCTGCAGTTCTACCCCGATGCCAAGATCGGCGTGCTCGGCCCCAACGGCTCGGGTAAGTCGACCCTGCTGCGCATCATGGCCGGCATCGACACCGATTTCACCGGCGAGGCCTGGGCGGCCGAAGGTGCCAGGATCGGCTACCTGCCGCAGGAGCCGCAGCTCGACGAGGCGCTCGACGTGCTCGGCAACGTCATGACCGGCGTTGCCGAAAAGAAGGCCATCCTCGATCGCTACAACGAGCTGATGATGGAGTACTCGGACGAGACCGCCGACGAAGCCACCAAGCTCCAGGACCAGATCGACGCCCAGAACCTGTGGGATCTCGAATCGCAGGTCGAAGTCGCCATGGTCGCGCTCGGCTGCCCTCCGGGCGATGCCGATGTCACCAAGCTGTCGGGCGGTGAGAAGCGTCGCGTCGCGCTTTGCGCGCTGCTGCTCTCGGCCCCCGACCTGCTGCTGCTCGACGAACCGACCAACCATCTCGATGCCGAAACCACCGCCTGGCTCGAAAAGCACCTGCGCGAGTTCCCCGGCGCCGTGCTGATCATCACCCACGATCGCTACTTCCTCGACAACGTCACCGGCTGGATTCTCGAGCTCGATCGCGGCCGCTCCGTCCCCTACGAGGGCAACTATTCGGCTTATCTCGGTGCCAAGGCCAAGCGCTACGCCCAGGAATCGTCCGAAGACGCTGCCCGCTCGAAAGTGCTCGAGCGCGAACGCGAGTGGATGGGCCAGTCGCCGCAGGCCCGCATGGCCAAGTCGAAAGCCCGTATCCGCGCCTATGACGAACTGGTCCGCGTCAACGAGGCGCGCACCATGTCGTCCACCGCGCAGATCATCATCCCGCCCGGCGAGCGGCTCGGCCACAACGTCATCGATATCGAGGGCGTCACCAAGTCCTATGGCGACCGCATCCTCATCGACAACCTGACCTTCAAGCTGCCCCCCGGTGGCATCGTCGGCATCATCGGCCCGAACGGCGTCGGCAAGACTACCTTGTTCCGCATGCTGACCGGCCAGGAAGAGCCCGACAGCGGCTCCATCACCGTCGCCGACAGCGTCCACATGGGCTACGTCGACCAGTCGCGCGATACGCTGAACCCCAACAAGACCGTCTGGGAGGAAATCTCCGGCGGCAACGAAATCCTGCTGCTCGGCAAGCGCGAGATGAACTCCCGCGCCTACACCTCGGCCTTCAACTTCAAGGGCTCCGACCAGCAGCAGAAGGTCGGCAACCTCTCGGGCGGCCAGCGCAACCGCGTGCACCTCGCCAAGATGCTGAAGTCGGGCTCCAACGTCCTCCTCCTCGACGAACCCACCAACGACCTCGACACCGAAACCCTCGCGGCTTTGGAAGAGGCGCTGGAGGAATTCGCCGGCTGCGCGGTGATCATCTCCCACGATCGCATGTTCCTCGACCGCCTCGCCACCCACATGCTCGCCTACGAAGGCAACAGCCACTTCGAATGGTTCGAAGGCAACTTCCAGGACTACGAGCAGGACAAGATCCGGCGCCTCGGCGCGGACTCGGTGAACAACCACAAGGTGAGCTACAAGAAGCTGACGCGCTGACCGCCATGTCTGCCGCGTTCACGCCGGTGCTGGCCGGCGCGGCCGTCGTCGACATCACCCCGCCGCCGGGGCTGTCGATGTGCGGCTACGCGGCGCGCACCGGGCCCGCCACCGGCACGCATGACCCGCTGACGGCGCGGGCGCTGGTGATCGACGACACCGCGCTCGTCGTCGCCGACGTCCTCGGCTTTCACGCAGAGAGCTGCGCTCGCATCCGGGCGCGATCGGGCTTTGCCGATGGCCGCGTCGTGGTCATCGCCACCCACACCCATGGCGCACCGATGCCGGGGGGCTGCGGCGGTGATGCCGACCCGGCGTTTCTGGCGCAGCTCGAAGATGGCTGCGTCGCGGCGCTGCACCAGGCGGCGGCCAACCGGCAGCCGGCCCGGCTTTTCGCCGGCAACGGCGCCAATCCCGGCATCGCCTTCAACCGGC
Organism: Devosia equisanguinis; assembly: GCA_945888565.1. Taxonomy (GTDB): domain Bacteria; phylum Pseudomonadota; class Alphaproteobacteria; order Rhizobiales; family Devosiaceae; genus Devosia_A; species Devosia_A equisanguinis_A. The sequence continues at coordinate 9,228 of CAMDAL010000126.1, forward strand.
GCAGCGAGAATGGCCTCATCGATCCCACCGTGCCGGTGCTGCGGGTCGAAACCCGCGACGGCGCCGTGCTCGCGGTGGCTTTCGCCCATGGCTGTCATCCGGTGGTGCTCGGTGCCGGCAACCGGCTCTATACCGCCGATTTCCCCCACTATGCCCGCACCGCCGTCGAGGCCGCGCATCCCGGCGCCGTGGCGCTGTTCCTGCCGGGCTGTTCGGGCGATGTCAGCACCGGCCATTCGCCAGAATCCTCGATCAGCACCGAAGTCCCGCCCGACCGAACCTTTGCCGAGGCCGAGCGCCTGGGCCACGCGCTGGCGCTGTCGGTTCTCGGCGCCACGCTGACGCCGCTCGACGGACCGACCAGTGCGCACAGCCAACCGGTCGACCTACTGCTGGAGCGCAACGAAACCGGCGATATCGACGCACTGGCCGCCGAATGGCGGGCGCGCGCCGCCACCGCCGCACCCGCCTGGGCCACGCTCTACCGTCACTGGGCCGATTGGGCCGTCGGCACCGCCCGCGAGCCGCTGGTGCCATGGCCGGGTCGCGTCACCGCCTTTGACTGGGCCGGCCTGAAGCTGCTGTTCCTGCCGGGCGAAATCTTCGCCACCACCGCCCTGGCCCTGCGCGCCGCCCTCCCGGCCAACCCGACGCCCTTCGTCCTCAGCCTCGCCGACGGCGTCCCCGGCTACATCCCACCCCTTCAAGCCTACCCCGCCGGCGGCTACGAAGTCCTCGAAGCCCACCGCTACTACGGCCAACCAGCGGCGTTCGCGGCAGGCTGCGCGGAGACCCTCGTACAGCAGGTTCTGAACGCGGCTCGCACAGGGATCGCCATCGCCCCTTAGTGCCTCCCACCTGCGGCCCTCGCGGTCGCCGTCGGTCACGACCAGCTGCCGCCTCGTTACCTACGTCCTACTGTATGGGGGCAAAACCCAGTTCGCGGGGCTCTAGGAAAAGCTCCACTAGACCGTTTCACTCTGAGACTGACTCTGGGGATTCCCGTTTCAGGGGAGATGTGCTTCAAGATCGA
>CAMDAL010000127.1 GCA_945888565.1 Devosia equisanguinis
GACGCAGTGGTCCCGCTCGTGCTGGATGTTACCGACCGCGCGGCCTGTTTTGCGGTTGTCGCGCAGGCCAGCGCGGCGCTCGGGCGTCTGGATGTGGTGGTGAACAATGCCGGCTACGGACTGTTCGGCATGGTCGAAGAACTGTCTGAGGCGCAGATGCGTGACCAGATGGAGGTCAACTTCTTCGGCCTGTTCCACATGACCCAGGCAGTTCTGCCCGTTCTTCGCGCACAGGGCGCGGGTCATATCGTGCAGATCTCCACCGTGGGCGGCGTGATGACCTTTCCCGGCCTTGGCGGCTATCACGCCTCCAAATGGGCGGTCGAGGGGCTGAGCGATGCCCTGGCGCAGGAGGTCGCGGGCCTCGGGATCAAGGTGACGCTGGTCGAGCCGGGGCCCTATGCCACCGACTGGGCAGGTGCCTCGGCCACCCATGCCGCACCAATTGCGGCCTATGGTCCGGTGCGTCAGGCCCTGGGCGCGCAGCAGATGCCGGCCGAGATGTATGGCGACCCGGCGGCCGTGGGACCGGCGATCCTGAAGCTGGTGGACGCCGAAGCGCCACCCCTGCGCCTGTTCCTCGGCGTCGTGCCGACGATGATGGTGCCTCCCACCTACCAGGCGCGGCTGGCGCAATGGGATGCCTGGAAGGACGTGGCGATCGCCGCGACCAAGGTGCAGCATGGCTAAGCTTCCGGACCGCGGCAAGGCTCTCACCTGGGCCCTGACCGGGCTGGTGGCTGTTGTCATGATCGGCGGCGGTGCGGCCCATCTTGCATCACCAGAGGGCTTCGCGCCCCTCGTGCCGCCCTTCCTGCCGGCGATACCGGTGCTTCTCGCGGCGGGCGTGGTTCAGATCGGTATCGGGGTCGCCACGGTCGTGCCCCGAACCCGCGCCTGGGGCGCGCTGGCCTTCGCAGCGCTCTGTGCCGCCTACCTGCCGCTGCACCTGTGGGACTATTTCCGTCCCGACCCGGTCTTTGCACCGCCGGTCGCTGCCACGATCCGCGTCGTGGTGCAGGGCTTGTTCATCTGGGCCGGCGTCACCCTCTGGCGGCGCAGTCGCTGACCAGTCTCTTTCCACGCCAACCGAGCGTTTCATCCACAAAGGAGATCTGATCAATGTGTGACAATTGCATCTCGGGCCGCGGGCCACATCTGGCGGGCGATCCGACCCGTCGCGACATTCTCGCCCGGATGGCGGCTGGGGGGGCTATGCTCGCCGCAGGCGGACTGTTGCCCGGCGTGGCCGCCGCGCAGGATGCCGCTGCCATCGGGGTAGGGCCGTACGAGGCTACGGGTCTTGCACGGCTTGCCGTCGACCAGCCGTTTCAGCGCCAGGTTTTCGAACGCCGTGCGCTGCAGCCCGACGACGTTCTGATCGACATTCTCTATTGCGGGATCTGCCACACCGATATCCACGCCGCCAATAACGACTTCGGCTTTACCAACTGGCCGCTGATGCCGGGGCACGAGATCGTCGGCCGCGTGGCGGCGGTCGGGCCAGCCGTAACGCGCTTCAAGGTCGGCGACGCGGCCGGCGTGGGCTGCATGGTCAATTCATGCGGCGAATGCGAATTCTGTCTTGCCGGGACCGAGCAGTACTGCGCCCGCGGCAACACGCAGACCTATGGCCTGCACCGACCGACGGGCGAGAACCTGCTTGGCGGCTTCTCGAACCGGATCGTCGTACGCGAGGCGTTCACGCTGCGTATCCCGGATGGCATGGACCTGGCGCGGACAGCGCCGCTGCTGTGCGCCGGGGTCACCACCTTCTCACCGCTCGAACACTGGCAGGTCGGCGCCGGCGACCGGGTCGGGGTCGTCGGTCTTGGCGGCCTTGGCCATGTCGCGGTCAAGCTTGCCGTCGCGCGCGGGGCCGAAGTCACCGTGATGACCACATCGGAGGCCAAGCGCGCCGATGCGCTCGCGATGGGCGCGGCCGATGTCATGGTCTGGCCCGACCCCGAGGGCGTCGGGGCGCGATTCGGAAGCTTCGATAGCATCCTTTCGACCGTTCCCGTGGCGTTCGACCCCAACCCGTTCCTGATGATGCTGCGAACGGATGGGAAGCTGATCAATGTCGGCCTGTTCACGCCGTTCAGCGAACAGCCCAACAACATCCTGCTGATGGTGGGGCGCAAGTCCGTGGTGGGCTCGCTGATCGGCAGTCTGGCGGAGACGCAGGCGGTGCTCGACTACTGTGGCAAGAACAACATCCTTGCCGATATCGAGATGGTGAGGGCAGATGAGGTCGAGGCGGCAATGACGAGGGTCAAAGCCAAGGATGTCAGGTACCGATTCGTCATTGATATGAGCACGCTCGCCTGAGGCGTTTGCCAGACGCGACCGGACAGGCCTTCGGCCTGTCCGGTCGCGGTGGTCAGCTGACGCTGGGAGGGAGCAGGCCGCTGGCTCGCCGGCAGTCGCTAGAGAGCCCCTCAGCTCGGCGGCGTGCCGTTCTGGTGCAGCACGTGGCCGGCGAGATAGAGAGACCCGCAGTAGACGACCCGCACCGGCTTGCCGGCCGAGGTGGCGCTGGCGAGGGCGTTGAGGATGGACTTCGACACCTCGGCCGGAATGCCTGCGGCTTCGGCGCCAGCGACGATCGACGACCCGGCATGGGCGTTCGGCTCGCCGGGGATGGTGAGGCCGAAGGCCTTTTCGACCATGCCGGCAAACGGGGCGAAAAAGTCTGCGGGCCGCCGCGTGTTCATCATGCCGACGATCAGCACCATGGGGAGCGGATTGCGGGCGTTGATTTCGCGCAGCGCCACGGCGAGCGCAGCGGCGCCATGGGCGTTGTGCCCACCATCGAGCCAAATCTCGGAGCCCGCCGGGAGCAGGTTCGCCAGCGTGCCGTCGAGCCGCATCAGCCGCGCCGGCCAGTTGACGGTACGGAGGCCAGTCGCGATATCGGCATCGCTGACCGGCAGGCCGAAATGGCGGGTGGCCGAAATGGCGAGCGCGGCGTTCTCGAACTGATGCGGCCCGAGTAGCGCCGGTGGTGGCAGATCGAGTAGCCCAGCCTCGTCCTGATAGACCAGCCGTCCGTCTTCGGCGCGGCCGTCGTAGTCTTCACCCATGATCAGCGGTGTAATGCCGAGCCGCGCCGCAGTGCGCACCAGCACGGCACGGCCTTCGTCGCGCTGGCGGCCGAACACCGCCTTTGCGCCGCGCTTGATAATGCCGGCCTTTTCGCCGGCAATCAGGGTGATGGTGTTGCCGAGAAAATTCTGGTGGTCGTAGTCCACCGGCGTGATGATGACACCGAGCGGCGCCTTCACCACGTTGGATGCATCGTGCAGCCCGCCCATGCCGGTTTCGAGCAGCAGGTAGTCGGCCTTCACCTCGGCGAAGAGCTTGAAGGCGGCCGCCGTGGTGATCTCGAAAAAGGTAACCGGCGCACCGCCATTGGCGGCCTCGCAAGCCTCGAGCGCCTGGTTCAACTTCCGCGACGACACCAGCTTGCCGGCGAGCCGGATGCGCTCGTTGAAACGCACCAGGTGCGGCGAGGTGAGAACGTGCACCTTCTTGCCGGAGGCCTCGAGGAAAGCCCGCAGATACGCAATGGTCGAGCCCTTGCCGTTGGTGCCGGCGACGTGGATCACCGGCGGCAGGTGCTCTTCAGGGTGCCCCAACTGGGCGAGCAGGCGCTCGATGCGCACGAGGCTGAGGTCGATCAGCTTTGGGTGCAGCGCCAGCAGGCGCTTCAGGATGGCGTCGGTGCGGGACACGGGGACGAGATTCTCGAACAACAGCATGGCGCGCGCCTTCTAGCACCCGATCAGCACCCGTTGAAGGGCGCCCTTACTCCGCGTGCGCCGCCTCGGGCTCACCCACGAGGTCCTCGCCTGAACTTACGGCGATTGGCGTGGCAAGCCGTCCGGGTGCGCTTTCGCTCAGTTCCTCGCGCGGCTGCGCCTTGGTGAGGATGCCGACGACGGAGCCGATGGTCTGGCGCAGGTTGTGGCGATGGACCACCATGTCGATCATGCCGTGCTCGTACAGGTACTCCGAGCGCTGGAAGCCCTTAGGGAGCTTCTCGCGAATGGTCTGCTCGATGACGCGCGGACCGGCAAAGCCAATCAGGGCGCCCGGCTCGGCAATATGGACATCGCCCAGCATGGCGTAGGAGGCGGTGACGCCGCCGGTGGTGGGGTTGGTGAACACCACGATGAACGGCAGCCCGGCCTCGCGCAGCCGCAGCACGCCCACGGTGGTGCGCGGCATCTGCATCAGCGACAGGATGCCTTCCTGCATGCGCGCGCCGCCCGACGAAACGAACAGTATGAACGGCGTCTTTTTCGCTGCCGCCGTCTCGAGACCGGTGACGATGGCAGAGCCGGCGGCGAGGCCGAGCGAGCCGCCCATGAAGTCGAAATCCTGCACGGCTACCGTAACCGCCTGGCCGAACAGTTCACCTGTCGCCACGGTCACCGCATCCTCGGTGCCGGTCTTCAGCCGCTGTTCCTTGAGCCGGTCGCTGTAGCGCTTGGAATCACGGAACTTCAGCGGGTCCTGTGCCACCGACGGCAGGGCCATCGTCTTGTACTGGCCCTCGTCGAGGAAGGTGGCGAGCCGGTCGGCGGCCTTGATCTTCATGTGGTAGCCGGAATTCGGCACCACCCACATGTTGGCCTCGAGGTCGCGATAAAACACCATCTCGCCCGACTCGGGGTCTTTCACCCACAGGTTCTCCGAGCCGGTATCCTTCGGTTTGAGGAAGGAGCGGATGCGGGGACGGACGACGTTGTTGATCCAGTTCATTGGCCTGCCTGTCAGCGGGATGCCGTGTTGGTTCACGGCCCTATATGGGGATTGTGGCGAATATTATCAGGATTTGAGCGTCTGGTTAAGGCCGCACGCCAAGGTTTCCTAGCGCTAACTCCGGATTCACCCTTACGGGCATTCCATGCCGACAGCTCGAAGCGCGGATGATCCCCTGCCGCCCTGAGTCGGAGGGTTGGCATGTCCGAAATCGTCAGGTTGCATCGGGCAGCACGGTCGGCACGATTCCGTACTCAGTCGAAGCGCCGCATCGGCTTTGGCATTGCCATGCTGTGGATGGCGGCTTTCCTCGCGGTCGCGGCGCTCGCCGGCCTCGCCCTGCCGCATTTGCAGACGTTGCTGCCGACTGCTTCGCCAAGCACTGGAACGCCGGACATCGTGTTCGTGACACTACCGATGTGCCGGTCCGGCCAGGGCAGCAATTGCGTGATCGACGGCGACACCTTCCGCCTCGATGGCCAGTCGATCCGCATCGCCGATATTGACACGCCGGAGACCCGCAATTTCTCATGCGCCGCGGAAAAGGCGCTGGGTGACCGTGCCACCCGCCGGATGAGCGAACTGCTCAATGCCGGACCATTCGAACTGCAACCCTACGCACGCGATACTGATCAGTACGGGCGAAAGCTGCGTATCGTTGCGCGGGACGGGCGGTCGCTGGGGCAGATCCTCGTCGCCGAAGGACTGGCGGGCACCTGGGACGGAGCGCGCCACTCGTGGTGCTGACCGCTAGTTGAGCGGCCGGCGATCGGCTTCTTCTTCTTCGAGCAGCACATTGGCGGCGTTCGCCGACAGCCGCACCTTGTTGCCCTCGATTTCGGCGACCAGGCTGCCAGGAATGAAATGGCGGTGGCCCTTGTGGTGGCCTTCGCCGCTATCGTTCTTGGTCAGCTTGATACGATCGCCGTCGACATGGTCGACAGTGCCGACATGCACGCCGTCGGCGCGGATGACTTCCATGTGCTCGCGGATGGATGAGAGGTTGGACATTCCGGATACTCCTTGTTGAGTACCCGGACAACGCCCGAGACCGCTGGAAGATGCGTCGCGCGCGCCGCCTATGCCGCCTCTTTCGCCCGCTTCACGCCGCCGGCCAGCCCGGCCACCAAGGTGGTCACGGCACCAACCGTGCCGGCGGTCGCCTTGCCATTGTCGAGCGAGCCGAGCACCGTGTTGCAGATGGCGGTGCCGACGGCGATGCCGTCCGACTCGCGACCCATTCGGGCGGCATCATCGGCGGTCTTGATGCCGAAGCCGACGACGACGGGCAGGTCGGTGTGTGACTTGATGCGCGTCACCGCCTCGCCCACCGCGGCATGGTTGGTGATGCTGGCGCCGGTGATGCCGTTCATCGAGACGTAATAGACGAAACCCGAGGTGTTGTTCAGCACCGTCGGCAGCCGCGCTTCGTCGGTCGTGGGCGTCGCGAGCCGGATGAAGTTGATGTCGGCCTTGAGCGCCGGAATGCAGAGCTCGGCGTCCTCCTCGGGCGGCAGGTCGACGACGATCAGTCCATCGACGCCAGCTGCCTTGGCGGCAACCAGAAACGCATCGACGCCGAAGATGTAGATCGGGTTGTAATACCCCATCAGCACGATCGGAGTGTCGGCGTCCTTTTTGCGGAAGGCCTCGACCATGCTCAGCGTCTTGCGCATGGTCTGGCCGTTTGCCAGCGCCCGCTGGCCGGCCGCCTGCACGCCCGGGCCATCGGCCATCGGGTCGGAGAACGGCATGCCGAGCTCGATAATGTCGGCGCCAGCGGCCGGCAATGCGTCCAGAATCGCCTGAGCCGTCGCGAGGTCCGGGTCACCGGCCATGGTGTAGGTGACGAGCGCCGGACGGCCCTCGGCTGCGCATCTGGCGAAGCGGGCAGGAATGCGCGTGGTCATTTGTTGAACCCCAGGTAGCGACCCACCGATTCCACGTCCTTGTCGCCGCGGCCGGACAGGCAAAGCACGATGGTCTCGTCCTTGCGCATGGTCGGGGCGACCTTCATCACCTGGGCGAGGCCATGGGCGCTTTCGAGCGCCGGAATGATGCCCTCGAGGCGGGTGCAGAGCTGGAACGCCTCGAGGGCCTCGTCGTCGGTGATCGGCGCGTAGATCACCCGTTTGGTGTCGTGCAGGTAGGAGTGCTCCGGGCCGACGCCTGGGTAGTCGAGGCCGGCCGAAATCGAGTGGCCCTCGAGAATCTGCCCGTCCGCGTCCTGCAGCAGGTAGGTGCGGTTGCCGTGCAGCACGCCGGGGCGACCGCCAGTCATCGAGGCGGCGTGGCCGTTCTCGACCTCGACGCCGTGGCCACCGGCTTCGGCGCCATAGATCTTCACGGACGGGTCGTCGAGGAAGGCGTGGAAGGTGCCGATGGCGTTCGAGCCACCGCCGACGCAGGCGACCACGGCGTCGGGCAGCTTGCCTTCGGCCTCGAAGTGCTGCGCCTTGATCTCCTCGCCGATCACCGACTGGAAATTGCGGACCATCTCCGGATAGGGGTGCGGGCCGGCTGCGGTGCCGATCAGGTAGTAGGTGCTCTCGACATTGGTCACCCAGGCGCGCAGCGCCTCGTTCATGGCGTCCTTGAGCGTCCCGGCACCCGAGGTGACGGCGCGAACTTCGGCGCCGAGCATCTTCATGCGCAGCACGTTGGGATACTGGCGTTCCACGTCGGTGGCGCCCATGAACACCACGCACGGCAGATCGAACTTGGCGCACACCGTTGCGGTCGCGACGCCATGCTGGCCGGCGCCCGTCTCGGCGATGATGCGGGTCTTGCCCATGCGCTTGGCGAGCAGGATCTGGCCCACCGTGTTGTTCAGCTTGTGGCTGCCGGTGTGGTTCAGCTCTTCGCGCTTGAAATAGACCTTGGCGCCACCAAGCTTTTCGGTCAGCCGTTCGGCGAGATAGAGCGGCGAGGGACGGCCGGTGTAGTGCTTGCCGAGGAATTCGACTTCTGCCTTGAAGGCCGGGTCAGCCTGGGCCTCGCGATACGCCTTTTCGAGGTCGATGATCAGCGGCATCAGCGTTTCGGCGACGAAGCGGCCGCCGAAGATGCCGAAGCGACCCTGATCATCGGGGCCGTTACGCAGGGAATTCGCCCCGTGGACTGTCACTTCGTTCAGACTCCCAACCATGCGCCTGGCGCGGCGAACTCAGCCGTGCGCTTCACGCGCTTTGGCCGTAAAGGAGCGGATCAGCTCGGCGCTCTTGACGCCGGGTGCAGTCTCCACCCCGGAGGATACATCCACACCCAACGGCCGGACCTGGCGGATGGCGTCAGCTACCGTGTCGGGTGTGAGACCTCCGGAAAGCATGAAGCCAAGCGCGGGGTCAAGCGCCTTCAGAAGTGTCCAGTCAAACGTGATCCCGTTGCCGCCCGAACGGTCGGCTCCCTTGGGCGCCTTGGCGTCGAGCAGCAGGCGGTCGGCAACCTCGGCAAAGTGGACGACGCTCGCGACATCGTCGGCGGAACCGATCGATATGGCCTTGATGATGGCGATGCCCGCCTCGTCGCGGATGGCCTCGACACGGTGCGGTGTCTCAGGTCCGTGCAACTGGATCCAGTCGGGCGAGAGCGCCGCGACTTCCATGACCGTGGAGTTGTCCGGGTTGACCAGCACCACGCAGGTCTCGATGCGGCCACGGGCTATCGAGATCAGTTCCTGCAGCGTTTCCAGGTCGACATGGCGCGGGCTGCGCGCAAAATGCATGAAGCCGACGATGTCAGCGCCTGCTTCGATCGTGTCCTCCAGCAATGCTGGCGTCTTAATGCCGCAGATCTTGATGATGAGAGGGTCAGCCATGGGAATGGTCAGCTCGGGCGGACGAAATCGTCGGGACTGAGGGTGAGGGAGGTGTCGGGGGCGCGGCGCGCCACCTCGAGTTCGCGATGCAGCCGTTCGGTCTCGCGCTTGTAGTGACGCTCCTCGCGACGATGCGGCCCCTGCGCGAACCAGGTGGCAATGCCCCCCAGCAGCACGCCGACCAGCAGCACCCCGAAGATGACCAGAAACAGCGGCACACCGGTCCCTGCAGCCGCTACGCCCTCGCTCGGCGCAAGCGGGTTGAAATTGAGCACGACAAGCTGGCGGTTCGCCAGGGCGAACACGATAAGTACCGCGCAGAGCGGCACAAGCACGAACCAGCCCACTATCCGTTTAAGCATCAGCCTAGCCTGAAATCAGCCAGCGCGGTTGATCCGTTCACGGATCTCCTTGCCGGCCTTGAACTGGGGCACATATTTCTCGCCCACGTCGACGGTTTCGCCGGTGCGCGGGTTGCGCCCGACACGGGCCGGCCGGTTCTTCACCGAGAACGCGCCGAAACCGCGGAGTTCGACCCTGTCGCCCCGGGCCATGGCGTCACCAACCTCATCGAGGATGGCGTTCACGATATTCTCGATATCACGCTGGAACAAATGCGGATTTTCGTCGGCCAGTTTTTGCACGAGCTCGGACTTGATCATACCGCCCCCCAGGCGTTCCTCCGTCGATCGCAGGTTCATCGCTCAGCGAGCTTGCCAAAGCGAAACCAGCCCGTCAAGCGCGATCGGACCTTCGGCCGGCAGGCCGAGTCCCGAGCGGGCTGCCTCGCCGAGCCAGCGGCTCGGCGCAAACCAGTTGTTGTCGGGCAACGGGAAGTAATCGACCACCGGCAAATCGGCCTTTACCTCGCGGTCCGATGTAAGCCACGCGATCGCTTCGAGTTCACCGCCGATTGCGTCGATCAGTCTCGCTTCGAGCCCCTGTCGGCCGGTGAGGATGCGCCCGTCGCCGAGCGCCAGCGTTTCTGAGCGCGAAATGCCGCGCCGTTCGGCAACGACGTCGACGAACCACTGGAAGCTGTCATCCACCAGTCCCTGCAGCGACGCACGGACTTCGCCGACCATCGGCTCGTCGAGATCGGGCTCGGCCTTCAGCGGACCGGTCGCAACCTTGTCGAAGTCGATGCCAATGGTGTCGAGCAGCCGGCCGGCATTGACGTGCTGATAGAGCACGCCGATCGAGCCGACGATCGACAGGCGCCGCGCGAAAATCCGGTCCGAGGCGATGGCAGTCATGTAGGCGGCGGAAGCGCCAAGTTCACTGATCACCGCCACGACGGGCTTCTTGGCCCGCAACGCGCCCAGTGCTTCGTAGAGCTCCTCGCCCCCGGCCGTGGTCCCGCCGGGCGAGTTGATGGCAACGATCACCGCCTTCACCGCGTCGTTCTCGGCCAGCTCGTTGAGTATCCTCAGCCGCGCCGGATCGGTGGCGATGACCCCGTTGATGCTCACCCGGGCGATGCGCTCACCCGGCCCGCTCTGCGGGATGGCAAAGCGTGCGCCCAGCGCCACCACCGCGGCGATGGCGGCGATCACGAACAGCACCCGCCACAGCCCCCGCGAGCGCCTTAGCCTGGCATTGGCCGGAAGCAGATGTGCCGGATCGGCAGTGAAGTCGGACATGGTGGCCTCGCGCCCGAAAGTGGCC
>CAMDAL010000128.1 GCA_945888565.1 Devosia equisanguinis
AAAGCCTATCCGGTCAAAGAGTCATAATCTCTGTGCACCGGTACTAGTGCCTTTTGGTAACCGTGACTATATTGCAGGCAATATGGTTCACTGAAAGGCGGCTCCAATGGCTCTTGGTTCTCCCGAGAAGGTCGAGACCTGCAATGCGATGGGGGATATCCTCAATCGCATCGGCGACAAGTGGAGCGTGATGATTGTCGGGTACCTGGCCCGCAAGACCATGCGTTTCAATGAGTTGCGCAATGCCATCGGCGGCATTTCGCAGCGCATGCTGACGCTGACGCTGCGCAACCTCGAGCGCGACGGGCTGGTGACGCGCACGGTGTATCCCGAGATTCCGCCGCGGGTGGAGTACCAGCTTACCGACCTCGGGCGCACCCTGACCGAGCCGCTCGATGCGCTGTGGAACTGGGCCAGCGCGCATCAGCATGACGTCGGCATTGCCCGCCGCGAGTATGACGCGATCCACACCGATACCGCCGACCAGCATCCGCCCGAGCGCCGCTATGCGGGCGCGACGCGGTGACGGCAACGCGGACCAGCCTCGCGGCTGATCTGCGCGCCATAGGGGTGGCCCCCGGCGACGCCGTGCTGGTGCATGGGGCGCTGCGTCAGGTCGGTCGGGTGATCGGCGGGCCGGACACCCTTCTCTCTGCGATGCTGGACGTGGTCGGGGCCGAGGGCACCGTGCTCGGCTATACCGACTGGCAGATCGATGATTTCGGGCGCGATTACCTGGAATTCCGCGAGGATGTCCCCGCCTTCGACCCGGAGCGCTCGCGCGCAACGCGCGACAATGGCTTCTGGCCCGAAATGCTGCGGACGACGCCCGGGGCGCTGCGCAGCGGCAATCCCGGTGCCTCGATGGCAGCGATCGGGGGCAGGGCGGCCTGGTTCGTCGCCGACCATGCGCTCGACTACGGCTACGGCCCGCAATCGCCGCTCGGCAAGCTGGTCGAGGCGAAGGGCAAGGTGCTGATGCTGGGGGCGACGCTCGACCACATGACGCTGCTGCATCACGCCGAGCACCTCGCGCACTTCCCCAACAAGCGGATCGTGCGCTATGAGGCGCCGCTGCTGGTGGATGGCGTGCCGACCTGGCGCTGGTTCGAGGAGTTCGATACGTCGAACGCGCCGGACGGGATGGCGGAGGACTATTTCGCGACCATCGTCGAGGCGTTCCTAGCGACCGGGGAGGGAACGCGGGGGCCCGTCGGAGAGGCGCGTTCGGTTCTGGTGCCGGCGGCGGAGATGGTGGACTTCGCTATCGCGTGGATGGAAGAGCACATTCGCTAGGCTGGTTGCAGCCCGTTGGCTCGGCGTCGGGTGTGAGTCACGGGCGCTGCAGTTGAGCTAGACTCGCCCTGTTCACACCAGCGCCGTGATCTTCTTTTTCCGCCAGACGACGTAGTAGTAGGTCGCCTGCAGGATCAGCAGGGACAAGAAGCTCATGGTGTAGCCGATCCAGACGCCGTCGAGGCCGTAGATATTGCTCAGGATCAGGGCGGCCGGGACCTCGACGCAGAGGATGGCGGCGAGCGACAGGGCCATCGGGATCCAGACGTCGCCCGAGGCGCGCATCACGGCCGAAAAGGTGGAGATGGCGGCCAGCGCAGGCGTGCCGATCATCTGGCCGATATAGACCGAGTTGATGGTGCCAGAGAGGCTCTGCAGGATATTGCTGAGCATCAGCGGCAAGAGGAAGACGAGGAAACGCTGCCAGAGCGGGCGCGAAAAATCGATCACTTCGGGTAATCCGTATCCCTGACTGTCATGAGCGCCGACCCCGAGGCGAAGGCAGCCCGGGAGGGCTGCGGTCGGGCCACTTCACATCGAAAATGCGATGCTGGCGGGTCTGGGCACGGAGGGGATTTGGCGCTCGACCGTCTCAATACGCCCGCCCCGAACGTCGGTCAACGGGCAGTTAGCATGCTAACGATCACAGAGGCTGATGGGGATGATCGCCAAAAATCATGGCTGATGGCGAGGCGGATCGGCTAGTCTTGCTGCCCATGGATCATCCCGCCGCTTCCGCCCGAAGCCAGTTCTGGCTCGGCGTCACCCTGTTCATTCCGGTCGCCATCTCCATTGCCAGTTATGGCGTGGTGTGGGGCGTGCTGGCGGGGCAGAAGGGCATGAGCGTGCTCGAAGTGCTGCTGATGAGCGGGCTGGTGTTTGCCGGTTCCAGCCAGTTCGTGGCGCTCGACAGCTGGACGCCGGGATCGCTGCCGGTCGTCGCGATCGTCGCCGCCACCGCCATCGTCAACCTGCGGATGCTGCTGATGTCGGCGACGCTGCGGCCGCTGCTGGCCGGCGTATCGCGGCCAAAGGCCTTTGCCGCGGTGTTCTTTGTTTCCGACGAGCAGTGGGCGATGACGATGGCGCAGATGCGAAATGGCGGCGGCAGCGTGGCGTTTCTCGTCGGCACCGGGGTGCTCAGCTGGCTGAGCTGGGTCGGCTCGACGCTGCTTGGCCGGGTGGTCGGCGCCTTCATCGACGATCCGGTGAAATACGGGCTCGACTTCGCCTTCACCGCCACCTTCATCGCGCTGCTGCTGGGCATGTGGAAGGGCCGGACGGATATCGTGCCGTGGCTGGTCGGGGCACTGGCGGCGCTGCTGACGGCAAGCGTCATCGACGGCAAGTGGTACATCATCGTCGGCGGTATCGTCGGCAGCCTCGCCGGGGCGCTGGCCGACCAGTGGAGGGCGCGCCATGTCGCTTGAGGCGCTCCTCACCATCCTCGGCATGGCCGCCGTCACCTACGGTATCCGCGCCGCCGGGATGTTGCTGGCCAACCGGCTGCCGACGCAGGGGTTCGTCGCCAGCTGGATGAAGCATGTGCCGGGGGCGGTGCTCGCGGCGCTGGTGGCCCCCGCCGTGCTGGCCGTTGCGCCGGGCCGCAGTCTCGCCGAGGCGTTCCTGCCGGCCGAGACGGTCGCTGCCGTGGCGGTGACGCTGATCTATGTCGCCAGCCGCAACCTGTTCGCGGCGATGGCGGGTGGGGTGCTGGTGGTGTTCGCGATGCGGATGTGGCTCGGGGCCTGAGCCAGGGAACGCCGGGCCGGTCGCGGCCGTTGCCGCGAGGAGCGTATGGGCCGATCCTCTGCTATGGTGTGCAGCGGAACGAATCCGCGCCGAGGGGGAGGCCGCCATTCAGACGATCACCGGACTGTTCGACACCTATGAGCATGCGCGGCAGGCCGTACGCCTGCTCGATGAGGCCGGCATCCACCGCGCCGATATCAGCCTCGTCTCGCGGGCCAGCGATGACGATGAGCCGGTCGAGGACGAGGTCGCCGAAAGGACCGCGACGGGGGGTGAGATTGGCGCCGGGCTCGGCGCGGCAGGCGGTCTGCTGGCCGGCCTCGGCATTGTCGCCATCCCGGGGTTTGGCGCCGTCGTCGCCAGCGGCTGGCTGGTCGCGACCGCAATCGGTGCCATTGCGGGTGCCGGCGTTGGCGCCGCGACCGGCGGCCTTGTCGCTGCGCTGACCAATGATGACATTCCCGAGGCCGATGCTCAGGTGCTGGCCGAGAACGTACGCCGGGGCGGCGCCATCGTTTCGGCCCGCGTCGACGAGGCGCATGCGGAAGCCGGCATGGCCATATTGCGCCATGCGGGTGGCACCGATATCGCGGGCCGTCGCGACAGCTACGAACGCGAAGGCTGGCAGGGCTACGCGGAACAGCGCGAAGCCGAGGACGCAGCCGCCGATCGCTGACGGCCGCGGCTCGCCTCACGCCGCCTTGAACTGCGCGGCGTGCAATCCGACGTAGTAGTTCAGGTCGTCGTTGGCGAGCCCCAGCCCTTCCATCACCGCCGTCATGAAGGCGACCGGGCTGGTGCCGGCTGCGCTCACGATACGACGATCGGCTACCGCCCCCGCAGTATCGCGGTAGAGCGTGCTGCCGCCGTATCCGGTGGGGTCGAGATAGCCGGCACCGTTCGAAGTGTGGTGCACATCGTCGAGGATGCCGGCACGGGCGGCGGCGAAGGTGGCGTCGCAGATCAGCCCCAGCAGCACACCGTCCTGACGCGTCGCGCGCAGCAGACCGGCGATGTCGGGTGGGTTTTCCGCTTGCCACGCGGTGCCGCCGCAGACGATCACCGCGTCGAAGTCCGCGGGCTTGATGGTCTCGACAGCGAGGTCGGGAGTGACCCGGAGGCCGCCTGACGAGGTCACCGGCTTGCCGCCAGGGGTCGCGTAGGCCGTCTCGACCTTGTAGTAGCTATGGGCGACGGCGTTCAGCAGCGCCGTTTCCCAGTCCGCAAAGCCGTCGGTCAGGATGGTCACGATCTTCGTCATCTGGTGTTCTCCTTGCTCTCGATGGCGACACCCTAGGGGTCGAAAGCACCCGATTTTGTCAGCATCGGTCGGCTAGATGGCGAACCGTTCCGAACGACTGCTGGACCTTATGCAGGCGCTGCGGCGCCGCCGCACGCCGGTCAGCGGCCAGGTGCTGGCCGGTGAGATAGGCGTGTCGCTCCGCTCGCTCTATCGAGACATCGCGACCCTGAAATCGATGGGCGCTGCTATCGACGGAGAGCCGGGGCTGGGCTTCCAGCTCCGCGCCGAACACTTCTTGCCGCCACTCATGTTCACCGACGAGGAGCTGGAGGCAATCGTGCTTGGCCTGCGCAGGCTGATCCACGGCCCGGACAGCGAGATGGCGGCAATGGCGCGCGATGCCTCGGCAAAGATCGCCGCAGTACTGCCCAAGGATCGCCGCGACGAGATGCACTCGATCGGCCTGTTCGTTATCCCGCGCTCGGGGCCGGCGGCGGAGGATAAGGTGCTCGGCACCCTGCGCCGGGCGTTGCGCGAGGAGCGGCAGGTGTGGCTCGCCTATCGCGACAAATCCGGCACGCTCAGCGACCGCACCGTGTGGCCGGTGGCGCTGGGCTATTTCGACCAGCACCAGACGCTGGTTGCGTGGTGCACGCTGCGGCAGGCCTATCGCAGCTTCCGCATCGACGGGATGGATAGGGTGGACCTGCTCGACAGACGGCTGCCCGAGCCGCGACGGACGCTGTTTCATCGCTGGTCGAGCGCCCGGAACCTGCCGGACCTGACATGAGGCGCAGCGCGACGGGTTCAAAATAGCTTGACCTCGGGCATCGGTCATTGAGCGGGGCCGGTCTGGTTGCTAGAAGCAGCCGCTCACCAATAGCCTCCGGAGGCGCCTTGTTCGCGCAAGTTCGCCGGCCCACCGCGGCCCTGCTCATCATCCTCGCAACGCTGCTCGCCCTGGTGCTCGGGTCGCTGCCGGCCAGCGCCAACCCGCGACTGCTCGTCGACATTGATACTGGCGAGGTGCTCTATGCCGAGGAAGCCGGCCAGCCTTGGCACCCGGCGTCGCTGACCAAGATGATGACGGCCTATGTCACCTTCGCCGCCATCAATGCGGGCCGCATCAGCCTCGACGACACCATCAAGGTATCGCGCAACGCCTGGAACCAGGCGCCGTCGAAGTCGGGTCTGGCGGTGGGGTCGGCGATCACGGTGCGGGATGCGCTCTATGTGCTGATCGTCAAATCGGCCAATGACATCGCGGTGGCGCTTGGCGAGAAGATTTCGGGCAGCGAGAAGGAGTTTGTCAGCGAGATGAACAAGATGGCGCAGGCCATGGGCCTGACCGCCACGCATTTCGTCGATCCCAGCGGGCTCAGCGCGGGAGCGCAGGTAACGTCGGCGCGCGATCTGGCCATGCTGGGCCTCTACATCCTCCGCGACTACCCGCAGTATTCCGACATTTTCTCGACCGAGCGGGTGCGGCTGGGCAAGGCGAGCCACGAATCCAACAACGGTCTGCTGGAGCACTTCCAGGGCACGACCGGGATGAAGACCGGCTATATCTGCGCCTCGGGCCTCAACATCGTGGCGACGGTGAAGCGCGACGGGCGCAATCTGATGGTGGTGGTGCTGGGCGGCTCGTCGGCGCGCGAGCGCAACGAGATGGCGGCCGAACTGGTGCTGAAGGGCCTTGCCGGCTCGGTCGGCGGCACGGGCAAGAGCGTCGTGCAGCTGCAGAATATCGCAGCCGAGCCGTTCAACATGCGGCCGCAGATCTGCGGCAAGCAGGCCAAGCAGTTCATCGCCGAGCGAGAAGCCGCGTTCCCGATGGGACTGAAGGGGCAGCCGAGCTACCTGACTGACAAAATCGACGGCGCCGAATATACCGCGACCGATCTCGGGGTGCTCGTCGATTTCCCGGTGCCCCGGCCGCGTCCGCAATGGGCGCCGGCGGCGGTGGCGCTGGTCGACTAGGACCCGCGCACCACCTCGAAGCGCAGCACGTCGCCGTCCGTCGACACCGTGCAGGCATGGCCGTGCTGGCGGCAGTAGAGCGGGATGTCGATCTTTGCCATCGGGTCGGTGGCGAGCACCACCAGCGCCGTTCCCGGCGCGGCGGCCTCGACCCGCTTTTCAAGCTTGAGGACAGGCAGGGGGCATTTCAGCCCCCGGCAGTCGATGGTGTCAGGGGGCAAGCACCAGCACCCAGTAGACGCCATTCACCGAGGCGGGCTCGTAGACGACGCCGAGGCCGGCGCGGTCGACGCCCTGCGTCGCCAGCGCCGACGCATCGGCCGGCACGGCGCGCCAGCCGGAGAACACTTCGGCAAAGGTCGAATAGCCGGCCGAGAGACGCATCACCGTGGCGCCGGGCGGCAGCAGCGGCTGGGCGCCCGTCTTGGCATAGTTCTGCGCCAGGGTCTGGGCGGTGGAATCGAGCACCGTGTCGCCGCGTACATCCGTGGCGCCGTTCTGGCGGCGGTAGTCGTTGAGCAGGAACAGGGCCTCGACGCGGTTGAGCTGGGCGCCCGGCCGGTTCATCGGGGCGGTCAGCCCTTCGGACAGAGGGGCACCGCCGCCCATGGAGCAGGCTGCGAGCGCTACGGCGAGACCGCCGGCGAGCGTGAGGCGGAAGAGGTTTCGTGCGGTCATGTCAGGCGATTCCTTCGGGTATGGCCGGGCCCGGAGCGCGGTGAAAGCGGTGGTGACCCCGACGCGATTCGAACGCGTGGCCTCAGGATTAGGAATCCTGCGCTCTATCCGACTGAGCTACGGGGCCGCCTTGCGGCACTGGCCATAGCAAAACAAAGCAAACAATTAAACCCTTCGCGCTCAGAGCTGTGCCATGCGCCAATCGGGCCAGGCCGCGACATAGTGGACGCGGCGGGTATCCCGGGCTTCCTCGCGAAACGGCGCGACCTCCCATTTCCAGCGCAAGCCGGAGCGGGGCATGGGGTAGCCGTGCAGCAGGTCGGCGCTGTCGAGGATGACGCCGTGGCGGTTGAGCACGCGGTAGTCGAGATCGGTGATGAGGGTCACGGGGCAGGGCAGGGCGGCGAGCGTCGCCAGGTGGCTGTCTACCACACGGCGCGCCATGGCCGGTTCGGCGCCACTGGCCATGGCGCTCAGCACATTCGCCGAGATGACCCAGTCGAGGCCTTCGACGTCGCGGAGGAAGTCGAGCGCCGCGGGATCGGCCGCCGTGGAGAGGTCGCGCCACGCGAGGCGGACGTTGGGATAGCGGGCGATGCGGGCATCGATGCTCGACAGGTGCACGCGGTCGACGAGGAGCACGTGCTCGAAGGTGCGGGCCAGCGATTCGAGCGGCAGGTCGAACAGCGCGCCGGAGCCGAGCACCACGACCGTGCGCCTTACCGAATGGTCATCGATGGTGGTGTCGAGCAGGCCGCGGGCATTGGCGAGGTGCGGCGCCCAGGCGCGCGCCTGGCGGGCGCCACGCGCCCAGTAGCCGATCGCCGGCCGCAAGTGCGGACGGAAGGCCGGGGGCGTGCGCCGGTAGCTCGCGGCGTAGACGGCTAGTTCGGCCAGCATCGGGGGTCGCGCACCTCAGGCGGGGGAATCGCGGCGCCCAGGCGCGGGATTTTGGCGCGCCTCTGCCGCGGCAGGGAGAATTTCGCCGCAATTTCATGCAGTTTTGCCTTCGTTGCAACGGGGCGGATTCTTGGGACGGTATGCGGTCAGTCTGTTCGCACTCGTGGCGGGCCTCGCCATGCCTCTAGCAGCGCTCGCCTGCGAGGGGCTGGTGAACGGGCCGCAGGGTGTCGTCACTTCGGTTACCGATGGCGACACGGTGATCCTCGACAATGGCCTCGTGGTGCGGCTGGTCGGCATCCAGGCGCCGAAGCTGCCGCGCGGCAGCGATGATTTCGCGGCCTGGCCCAGGAGCGACGCAGCGCGGGCGGCGCTCGAAGCGCTGGTTGGCGGCAAGCAGGTCCGCCTGCGCCATGGCGGCGAGCGGCTCGACCGGCACGGGCGGAGTCTCGGGCAACTGTTCGTCGTGGGCGAGCCGGAACTGTGGGTGCAGCGCCAGATGGTCGCCGACGGCTACGCCCGGGCCTACTCGTTTCCCGACAATCGCTCGTGCATGGCTGATTTGCTGAGCGCGGAGGGTCGGGCGCGCCTCAACCGTCTTGGCATCTGGGGTGATCCCTATTATGCCGTGCGTCGGGCGGACCGGCCCAGCGAACTTTCCGGCCGCTCCGGACATTATGAACTGGTGGAGGGACGGGTGCTCGCGGCCGAACAGGCCGGTGGGCGCGTGTACCTCAATTTCGGTCGAACCTGGAAGACGGACTTCACTGTGGTCATCGACAAGACGGCGCTCGGGCGCTTCGGCAAGGATGGTCTGGA
The DNA here is from genome assembly GCA_945888565.1 of Devosia equisanguinis. GTDB lineage: Bacteria > Pseudomonadota > Alphaproteobacteria > Rhizobiales > Devosiaceae > Devosia_A > Devosia_A equisanguinis_A. Next base: position 8,669 of record CAMDAL010000128.1, read on the forward strand.
CCCGCTCAAGCTGGCCGACGCGCTGGTGCGCGTGCGCGGCTGGGTGGACGACTACGACGGTCCGCGTATCGAGGTGACGCATCCCGAGCAGATCGAGATCCTCGCTACCCGATGAGCACGTTCAACCCCACCAAGGCGCTCGGCGCCGCAACCGCGGCGTCGCTGTTCGCGCTGCTGGCGGCCTGCTCCAGCTTCGGGCCATCGGTCGATGTGGCGCGCACGCAGGATCGCGGCGCGCCGTCCGTCGTCAGCGTGGACCCCGAAGAGGATGCGATCGGGGCGCGCGAGCATCCGCGCATCGTTGCCTCCTATGGCGGCATCTATGCGGACCGGCGGGCCGAGATCATGCTGGCGCGGATCGTCGGGCGGCTGCTGGCCGCGGCCGACCAGCCGAACCAGGCCTTCACCGTCACCATTCTCGATACCGCCGAGGTCAACGCCTTCGCGCTGCCGGGTGGCTATGTCTATGTGACGCGCGGACTGCTGGCGCTGGCTTCCGATACGTCGGAGATCGCCGCGGTGCTGGCGCACGAGATCGCTCACGTGACGCTCAGGCACGCGCGGGCCCGCACCAACAAGCAGCGCGAGAGCGAGATCGTCGACAAGGTGGTGTCGGGGGTGTTCGGCTCCAACGTCGATACCGACCAGGCGGCGAACCGCAACAAGATGCAGCTTGCCGCCTTCAGCCAGGCACAGGAACTGTCGGCCGACAAGGAAGGCATCATGACCTCCGGCAAGGCGGGCTTCGACCCGCATGCGGCGGCCCGCTTCCTCGGCGCCATGGGGCGGTTTGCCCAGTACAGCCAGGGTGACGTGGATCTCGCCGACGACTTCCTGTCGTCCCACCCCTCGACGCCCGACCGCATCCAGAAGGCCATCGAGACGGCGCGCTCGTTCTTCGGCGCACCGGGGCTCGGCGAGACCGGTCGCGAGGGCTATCTCGGCGGCATTGACGGCATGGCCTTTGGCGACAGCCCGAGCCAGGGCGCGGTGGTGGGCAAGCGCTACATCAACCCGACGCTCAAGTTCACCTTCGCGGTCCCGTCGAACTACTCGCTGCAGATATCGAAGGGCGCGGTGGTGGGCGTGGCCGGCGAGGGCGAGGCCGTGCGCTTCGACAGCGCCGAAGTGCCCAAGACCATGCCGCTCGAGGATTACCTCAAGTCGGGCTGGATTGCCGGGCTGCAGCCCGCCTCGGTGAAGCGCGAGAACACCAACGGCTTCGAGATGGCATCGGGCGTCGCGGTGACGCCGCAGTGGAACTTCCGCGTTGCCGTGGTGCGGCTCGATGGACGGGTCTATCGCTTCATCTTCGCGGCGAAGTTCGACAGCCCTGGTTTCACCCGGGCGGCCGAAGAGACGCTGAAGAGCTTCAGGACCGCGTCGCAGCGCGATCTCGGTTCGGTCAAGCGGCTGGTGATCCGCACTGTCACCGCCGGCAGTGTCGATTCCGCTGATTCGCTGGCTCGCCGCATGGCCGGGCTCAGTCGCGGCACCGACCTGTTCTACATTCTCAACAACCTCTATCCCGGCGACACGCTGGTCACCGGGCAGAAGTACAAGATCGTCGCGGTGGAGTAAGC
>CAMDAL010000129.1 GCA_945888565.1 Devosia equisanguinis
GTTTTCTCCTGTTGTGGCATCGGACGGACCATATATTGCTTCCCCCGAACTTGCCCACTCCCGGCAATTTTGCAAATACACCCGGCACTTGCCCTGTCAAACTACCACCCCGGGCGTGGAGGACACGATGAAAATCCTCGTTGCCGTCAAGCGTGTCGTCGATCACGCCGTCCGCGTCCGGGTCAAGCCCGATGGCTCGGGCGTCGAGACCGCCAACGTTCGCATGTCGATGAACCCCTTCGACAAGCATGCCGTCGAAGCTGCCGTCCGCCTCGTCGAGGCTGGCGCCGCCACCGAGATCGTCGTCGTCTCGGTAGGTCCGAAGCAGTCGACCGATGTCATCCTCACGGCGCTGGCCATGGGCGGGAATCGCGGCATCCTCATCGAGACCGATACCCGCGTCGAAACCCTTGCCGTGGCCAAGCTGCTGCGGGCGATCGTGGCCGAGGAAGCGCCCGACGTGGTGCTGCTCGGCAAGCAGGCGGTTGACGACGATTCCAACCATGTTGGTCAGATGCTCGCCGGCCTCCTCGGCTGGCCGCAAGCCACCTTCGCCTCCGGGATCAAGGTGGTGGATAGCGGCCTCGAGGTGACCCGCGAGGTCGACTACGGCCGTGCCACGGTCTCCGTCCCGCTGCCCGCCATCGTGACTGCCGACTTGCGGCTCAACGAGCCGCGCAACGCCGCCCTGCCGATGGTGATGAAGGCGCGGAGCAAGCCCCTCGCTGTTCGTCCGGTCGCCGAGTTCGGTGTCGACATAAACCCGCGGCTGACCATCGAAAAGATCAGCCCGCCGGCGGAACGCCCCGGCGGCAAGCTGGTAGGATCAGCGGACGAACTGATCGCCGCGCTAAAATCCGAACTCTCCGAGCTGGAGGCGCTGTGATGGCCGTCCTCGTTCTCGCCGAACACGATCTCGGCCACCTCTCGCCCGCCACCGCTCGCATCGTCGCCGCCGCCAAACAGCTCGGGCCGGTCGACCTGCTGGTCGCGGGGCAGGGCGTCTCCCGGGTTGCCGCCGAAGCGTCGGAGATCGCTGGGGTCGCCCGTGTCCTCTTCGCCGACACCGATGCCCTGGCTGCGCTTTCCCCCGAGGCGCTGGTGGACGTTCTCGCTCCACTCAGCGAGCGCTACACCCACATCGTCGCCGCCTCGGCAGCGACCGGCCGCGACGCCATTCCGCGGCTCGCGGCAAAGCTCGACCTGATGCCGGTCACCGACGTCATCGCCATCCACGGCCCGACCCGCTTCGATCGTCCGATCTACGCCGGCAACGCCATCGAGACGGTGTCGTCGAGCCAGCCGAAGCAGTTGCTCACCATCCGCGCCTCCGCCTTCCGCCCGGCCGCGACCGGCAACGCCGCCCCGATCGAGCCGCTACTGCCGACGGTCCACACGGTCACGACATTCCTCGCCGCTCACCGTACCGAGGGCGACCTGCCGGATCTCGGCACGGCGCAGATCGTTGTCGCCGGTGGCGTCAGCTTCGGCTCGGCCGAAAAGTTCGCGCTGGTCGCTGACCTCGCCAAGGTCCTCGGCGCGGCCGTTGGCGCGACGCGCGCCGCCGTCGATGCCGGCTACGCCCCCAACGACTGGCAGGTCGGCCAGACCGGCAAGATCGTGGCCCCCGACCTCTATATCGGCATCGGCGTCTCGGGCGCGCTGCAGCACCTCGCCGGCATCCAGGGGGCGAAGAAGATCATCGCCATCAACAAGGACCCCGAGGCGCCGCTGATGAAGATCGCCGACTATGCGCTGGTGGGCGACCTGTTCGAGATCGTGCCTGCGCTGATCGCCGGGCTCAAACGGGACTGATGGCGAAGTTGCAATTCGCCCGCTGCCGCATATAAACAGCCCGCCTTACCTTTCCCCGGAACCCGTAGAATGTTTGAGACGCTCAAGAAGGCCACGCTCGACAAGATTTTCGTGCTGATGGCCGAGTACGCCGCCGATCCCCGCTCCGGCAAGATCGACCTCGGCGTGGGCGTCTACAAAGACCCGGGCAACAACACGCCGATCATGACCTCGGTGAAGAAGGCCGAGCAGCGCATCCTCGATGGCGCCAAGACCAAGACCTACAAGGGCGTGGTCGGCAACAAGGAGTTCTCCTCCGCCATCGTCGACCTGGCGCTGGGTGGCGTCGTCGACAAGTCGCGCATCCGCACTGTCAACGGCGCTGGCGGCACCGGCGCGCTGATGATCCTGCTGCAGGTGCTCGGCCGGGCCCGTCCGGGTGGCCGCATCTTCATCTCCGACCCGACCTGGCCGAACCACATTCCGCTCGCCGAGAATGCCGGCCTCGCGGTCAACTACTACCCGTACTTCGACCCCAAGACCCGCGCCGTAGATTTCGACGCGATGATGAAGACGCTCGATGGCCTCACCAGCCACGACATCGTGCTGCTGCACGGCTGCTGCCACAACCCGACAGGCGCCAACCTCACCACGGCGCAGTGGGACATCGTGGTCGAGAGCCTGAAGCGCACCGGCGCCTTCCCGCTGGTCGATCTCGCCTATCTCGGCTTCGGCGACGGCATCGAGGCCGACGCTTATGGCGTGCGCAAGGTGGCGTCCTCGGTACCGGAGTCCCTGATCGCCTTCTCGGCATCGAAGAACTTCGGCCTCTACCGCGAGCGTGCCGGCGTCGCCATCGCCATCGCCGCCGACAGCGAGACTGCCGATGTCGTGTCCTCGCAGATGCAGAACATCATCCGCGGCACCATTTCCCAGACCCCCGACCACGGCGCCGAAATCGTCCGCGTCGTTCTCGAGGACAAGGAGTTGCGCGCCGAGTGGGAGGCCGAGCTGACGGCGATGCGCGAGCGCATGCAGCGCCTGCGCGTCAAGCTCGCGGACGCCATCCGCCAGCGCTCGAACTCGAAGGATTTCGACTTCATCGCCGAGCATTCCGGCATGTTCTCGCTCCTCGGCCTGCCCGAGGACGTCGTCACGAAACTGAAGCTCGACGATGCGATCTACATGATCAACGACAGCCGCATCAATGTCGCCGGCATCCCCGAGGATCGCGTCGGTGAACTCGCCGACAAGTTGCTCGCCGCCATCCGCTGATCCCGGAGCCCGATCAGCAAAAGTTGCAGACTTTTGCGGTTCGAGCGGCGACCAACGACTAAGTACCGCCCCGCTTGAAGCCATTCTGAAACGGCTTAGGTTAGGGGCACAAAGCCAGTTTCCGTTGGAGGGGACAAAGATGAAGTTCTTCGCTGATACCGCCGAGATCGAGGACATCAAGAAGCTGCAGGAGAGCGGCCTTCTCGATGGCATCACCACCAATCCCTCGCTGATCGCGAAATCCGGGCGTGACTTCAAGGAAGTCATCAAGGAGATCTGCGGCATCGTCCCCGGTCCGGTTTCCGCCGAAGTCGCCTCCACCGATTTCGACACCATGATCAAGGAAGCCGACGTCCTGCGGAAGCTCGCGGACAACGTGGTGGTGAAGCTGCCGCTGACCGTTGACGGCCTCAAGGCCTGCAAGGTGCTGACCTCCGAAGGCACCAAGACCAACGTCACGCTCTGCTTCTCGGCCAACCAGGCGCTGCTCGCCGCCAAGGTCGGGGCCACATACATCTCGCCCTTCATTGGCCGCCTCGACGACATCAACCTCGAAGGCATGCAGCTGATCCGCGACATCCGCCAGATCTACGACAACTACGCCTTCTCGACGGAGATCCTCGCGGCCTCCATCCGAACCCCCAACCACATCACCGAAGCCGCTCTGGCCGGCGCCGACGTCGCCACCATCCCGCCGGCCGTGATCTTCAAGCTCGCCGACCACCCGCTCACCAAGTCGGGCCTCGAGCAGTTCGTGAAGGACTGGAAAGGCACCGGCCAGAGCATTCTCTGAGCTGGCAGGGGGGCATCGGGCATCGTTTGACGCCCCCTCCACCATGCTTCGCATGGTGCTCCTCCCCCGCTAGAGCGGTGGAGGAGCACTGAGAGGTCACAGCCTCTTCTAGAAATTGAACCCCGAGGTCGCAGTGCTCCTCCACCGCGAAGCGGGGGAGGGGGACCACCCGCAGGGTGGTGGAGGGGGCGCCCCAGCCTCGGGAACAAACAATGGCCAATGAATCCATCGCCGCTGCAGTACGCACCGAGCTGAACGCCGTCGAAATCCCCGGCGGCGGGGCGCTTGCCGGCTATGGCGGGCTGAGCGAAATCATCGTCACCACCGGCGCCGTGGCCTTCGCCATCTCCGTCGCCCCCGGCATGGAAGCCGCCTTCGGCCCCGCCCGCGTCGCCGCACAGGCCGCCGCCGAAAAGGTCGCCGAAGGCCGCAAGGTCATGGTCTCCCTGACCTCCGACCGCAACCAGGCCGCGACCGGCCAGGCCAAGGCCCAGGGCCGCCCCGGTCCCGCCCCGCGCGAAGCCGTGCCCGGCATCCGCCACATCATCGCCGTCGGCTCGGGCAAGGGCGGCGTCGGCAAATCCACCGTCGCGGTGAACCTCGCCCTCAGCTTCGCCGCCGAAGGCCTCCGCACCGGCATCCTCGATGCCGATCTCTACGGCCCCTCGATCCCGAAACTGCTCGGCCTCGAAGGCAAGCCCGCCGTCCGCGACGACGGCATCTTCTCCCCGCATCAGGCCTACGGCCTCAAAGCCATGTCGATCGGCTCGATGCTGACCGCCAACCAGGCGGTGGTGTGGCGCGGCCCGATGGCGACCTCGGCGCTGCGCCAGCTGCTGCGCGAGAGCGACTGGGGCGACCTCGACGTGCTCGTCGTCGACCTGCCGCCCGGCACCGGCGACATCCAGATCTCCCTCGTCCAGCAGGTCCCGCTGCTCGGCGCGGTCATCGTCTCGACCCCGCAGGACCTCGCGCTGATCGATGCCAAGAAGGCGATGGACATGCTGCTCCGCACCGAGGTGCCCATCCTCGGCCTCGTCGAGAACATGAGCTACTTCGTCGCCCCCGACACCGGCACCCGCTACGACATCTTCGGCCACGGCGGCGCCCGCCAGGCTGCCGACACATTCGACATCCCCTTCCTCGGCGAAATCCCGCTGGTCATGTCGATCCGCGAAACCTCCGACGCCGGCAAACCCGTGGTCGCCACCAACCCCGACGGCCCCGAGGCTCAGGCCTTCCGCGCCATCGCGAAAAAGCTGATCGCCACCGTGCCGGCCCTGAAGCGCTGATGCGCGAGATCCGCCTCGCGACGCCCGCCGAGATCGACGCCGTCATCGGCATCGCCCCGGCCCGCCGCGAGCGACAGGAGGCCATCGCCGAATGGGTGCGGGCGGGCCAGTGCCACGTGCTCTGGCAGGACGGCATGGCGGCCGGCTACACCGCCTTCACCCGCAGCTTTTTCCGCTCGCCCTTCATCGAAATGCTGGTGGTCTCGCCGCAGACCCGCCGTCAGGGCATCGGCAGGGCCCTCGTCGAGCACTGCATCGGCCTCGTCCCGGCCGACCAGAAGCTCTGGACCTCGACCAACGAGTCCAACACCCCGATGCGCGCCATGCTGCCGCAACTGGGCTTCGTCTACACCGGCCAGTTCGCCGGCCTCGACGAGGGCGATCCGGAGCGCATCTACTTGCGCTGGTCCGGCCTCCCGGACTGACCACCCCGGCGTGACATCCCTCCGTCACCTGTATATGAAATCGATTGCATAAAGCTGGGGGTCGAGAATCGACCTCCCGAACCGACGACATGCGCGTCAACACGCCAAGCGAGGAGCGCCTCCATGTTCACCACGTCCCGCCACGATCTCGGCCCGAATTTCACCTTCGGCACCGCCACCGCCGCCTACCAGATCGAGGGTGGCCAGACCGATGGTCGCGGCTCCGCCATCTGGGACACGTTCGCCAAGACCCCCGGAAACGTGAAGCAGGCTCATGACGGCACCACCGCTACCGATCACTACAACCGCTGGCCCGAAGATCTCGACCTGATCCGCGACGGCGGCTTCGAAGCCTACCGCTTCTCGCTCGCCTGGCCGCGCCTCATCCCCAACGGCACCGGCGAGATCAATCAGGCCGGCCTCGATTTCTACGACCGGCTGATCGACGGCATGCTCGAGCGCGGCCTGAAGCCGTTCGCCACGCTCTACCACTGGGATCTGCCGAGCGCCCTGCAGGACAAGGGCGGCTGGATGAACCGCGACATCGCCGGCTGGTTCGCCGACTACGCCGCGCTGGTGGCCCGCCACTACGGCGACCGCCTCCACGCCACCGCCACCATCAATGAGCCGTGGTGCGTCGCCTGGCTCAGCCATTTCCTCGGCGTCCACGCCCCCGGCTATCGCGACGTCCGCGCCGCCGCCCGCGCCATGCACCACGTGCTCTTCGCCCACGGCACCGCCATCGACGCCCTCCGCTCCGAAGGGGCGAAGAACCTCGGCATCGTCCTCAACCTCGAAAAGTCCGAGCCGCTCACCGACAAGCCCGAGGATGTGTCGGCCGCCAGCCTCGGCGACGCCATCTTCAATCGCTGGTACCTCGGCGGCGTGTTCAAGGGCCAGTACCCCGAGGAACTTACCGCGATCCTCGCCCCGTTCCTCCCCGAGGGCTACGAGCGCGACATGGAGACCGTCTCCCGCCCGCTCGACTGGCTCGGTATCAACTACTACACCCGCGGCCTCTACAAGGCCGATCCCAGCCGCGCCCTGATCCCGATCGGCCAGGAGAAGGGCCCGCTCGAAAAGTCCGACCTCGGCTGGGAGATCTACCCGCAGGGCCTCGAGGACCTGCTGGTCCGCGTCTCCCGCGAATACACCAAGCTGCCGCTCTACATCACCGAAACCGGCATGAGCGAAACCGACGACACCCGCCGGGTGAAGTTCTACGACGACCACCTGCAGGCGGTCGCCCGCGCCCAGAAGCAGGGCGCGGACGTGCGCGGCTTCTTCGCCTGGTCGCTGCTCGACAACTACGAATGGGCCGAGGGCTATCAGAGCCGCTTCGGCATCGTCGAAGTCGACTACGAAACCCAGAAGCGCACCCCCAAGGGCACCTACCGCGCCTTCCAGGGAATGCTGCACAACACGCGGTAAGATCTACCCCCATCCTAGCTCTGCTACGTCGCTGCGCTCCTGGCGACGCTACCCTCCCCACAAGGGTGAGGGAGGTCAGAGACCTGATACAAGCCACACCGCCTCCCTCCCCCTTGTGGGGAGGGTAGCGCAGCTTGCCGCGACAGCGGCATAGCGTAGCTAGGGTGGGGGTGAACGTCCGCGTCCCTCCCCCCGGTTGACTTCACGCCTCCCCCGCGCGACACCGAACCCACCCCTCGTGCCACACCGGAGCCGCCCCTCGTGCCACACCGGAGCCGCCCCATGAGCCTCGTCCCGCCCGCCGCCAGCCTCGGGATGACCCGGCCTGAAGCCACGTCCACCACGCCTGTGGACAGGGATTGGTGGCGCGGCGCGGTGATCTACCAGATCTACCCGCGCTCCTATCAGGACCATAACGGCGACGGCGTCGGCGATCTCGTCGGCATTGCCGAGCGGCTCGACTACGTCGCCCGACTCGGCGTCGATGCCATCTGGCTCAGCCCGTTCTTCACCTCGCCGATGAAGGATTTCGGCTACGACGTCTCCAACTACCGCGACGTCGATCCGGTCTTCGGCTCGCTCGGCGATTTCGACCGGTTGATCGAAAAGGCGCATGCGCTGGGCCTCAAGGTCATCATCGACCAGGTGATCTCGCACTCCTCCGACAAGCACTCCTGGTTCCAGGAATCGCGCATGAGCCGCACCAACGAGCGACACGACTGGTATGTCTGGGCCGATCCGAAGCCCGATGGCACCCCGCCCAACAACTGGCTCTCGATCTTCGGCGGCTCCGCCTGGACCTGGGACGGGCGGCGCATGCAGTACTACCTGCATAACTTCCTCGCCTCCCAGCCCGACCTCAACTTCCACAATCCGGCCGTGCAGGATTCGGTTCTGTCCGACATGCGGTTCTGGCTCGAGCGCGGCGTCGATGGCTTCCGGCTCGATACCGTGAACTTCTACTTCTGTTCGCTCGGCCTCGAATCGAACCCGGTGGTGAAGCCGGAGGATTTCAACGCTTCCACCGCACCGGCCGTGAACCCCTATAACTTCCAGGAGCACGTCTACGACAAGAGCCAGCCCGAAAACCTCGCGTTCCTGAAGCGCCTGCGCGCACTGATGGACGAGTATCCGGGCCGCACCACCGTCGGCGAGATCGGCGACAGCCAGCACCAGCTCGAAATCATGGCCCAGTACACCTCGGGCACCGACAAGCTGCACATGGCCTACACCTTCGATTATCTCGGTGGCGCCTTCGACGCGGGGCACTTCCGCAAGGCGATCGACCTTACCGAAAAGGATGCACCGGAAGGCTGGATCTGCCTCGCCTTCTCCAACCACGACGTTGTCCGCCATGTCAGCCGCTGGGCCGCGCATGCCAACAAGGACGCCTTCGCGCGACTGACGGCCACCATGCTGCTCACCATGCGCGGCTCGGTCTGCCTCTATCAGGGCGAGGAACTGGGCCTGACCGAGGCCGAGCTTTCCTTCGAGGATCTGGTCGATCCCTACGGCATCGAGTTCTGGCCCGAGTTCAAGGGGCGCGACGGCTGCCGCACCCCGATGGTCTGGCAGGCCAATGCTCCGATGGGCGGCTTCACCACCGCGCCGCGCGCCTGGCTCCCCGTGCCGTCCGATCACCTGCTCAAGGCGCCGGATATCCAGGAGCAGCAGAACGACAGCCTGCTGCACCACTATCGGGCCACGCTCAGCTTCCGCAAGCAGCACCCGGCGCTGGTGAAGGGCACCATCGCGACGCTCGATGCGCCCGATGGCGTGCTGATGTTCACCCGCGAAGGCAGCGGCGAGAAACTGCTCTGCGCCTACAACATGACCGAGAACGCGGTGACCGTGCCGCTACCCGGCGGTCTTGCCGTCCGGGGCATCGATGCTCCCGGCAGCGTCGACGGTTCCGTCGACGGCAGCCTGAGCCTTCCCGCCTTCGGCAGCTTCGTCGGCGCCATCGCCTGACGGCGGAGCAATCGGCTCCGCTGACGACTGAACTTCAGGCTCCGGCGGCGACGGCACCTCCGACCCTTCGGGTGGCGAAGGTGCTGTGTCGTCGGAGACAGCTGTGGACGATGCCGCAACGTCTTCGACAATCTCAGCCACCAACGGCTGGGGCTCAGGCGTGGTCACTGGTTCGGCCGGCAGCGGCATCTCAGGTTCCGCCAACACCACCGGCGCAATCACGATCGTCGCCGACAGGCTGTGCGTGGGTTCGGGCCCCGGCTCCGGGTTCAACTCAGGTTCAGGCGCTGGCGCTGCCACCTGGGCCGGCTCTGGGTCGGGCTTGGCCGCTGATTCCGACACGAGTGCCGGTTCAGGCGCTGCCACCGAGTCCGTCGGTGGCCCTCCCCTGTGCAACGGGGGAGAGGGAACATCCGGCAAGATGGTGGAGGGGGCAACAACCGCCTCCGATTCAACGGGCACAGCAGCCGCGACTGGCTCGGTGACGGCTGTCTCCGCCTCGGGCACCGGCTCGGCCCTGGCCGCGCCAGCCGTCAGCTGCTCAACGGCCATCAGCGCTGCCGCCGCGACCACAACCGCAACCTCTACCTGTTCATCCACCACCTTTACCGGTTCATCCGCGTGGCGAACCGGGGGCGGATACCGCATCGAAACAAGGCGGCGCGTGATCTCCTGCTGGGGAGCGTCGCTCAGCTCGCCCGGCTTGCCGCCCTCGACGATGTGTCCCGCCTCCAGCACCAGCAGCCGGTCGGCAACGGCCTTCACCACCGCGAACTCGCGCGATGCAACAATGGCGGTAAGTCCGAAATCCGCCCGCACCCGGGCGAGATACACGAGGAATTCCCGTGCTTCCGCCGGGTCGAGGCAGGCAGTCGGATCGTCGAGCAGCAGCAGCCCTGGTCGCCCCACCAGGGCCCGCGCCAGCGCCATGCGCTGCAGTTCGCCCATGCCAAAGGCGCCGGGTGGCCGCGCCAGCAACTCCGGCGCCAGCCCCACTGCCCGCACCGCATCGACCAGCCGATCCGCCTGTTCCTCCACCAGCAAGGTCTGCTCGACCCTGAGCGGTTCGGTCAGCGACACCCCGACCGGCAATGTCGGGTTGAAGGCCTTGCGCGGGTCGGGAAACACATAGCCGACCAGCCCCGGTCGCCTGCCGATGCGCCCGGCGCTCGGTTTGTCGAGCCCGGCCACGAGACGCAGCAGTGTGGTCTTGCCCGCTGCCGCCGGGCCGAGCACGCCCACCACCTCGCCCT
>CAMDAL010000130.1 GCA_945888565.1 Devosia equisanguinis
GCGGGGGAGGGGGACCGCCGGAGGCGGTGGAGGGGGGAGCAACACACACAAGGTTCGGACTTCTCCGTCCAATCACTAGGAAAATGCGGGCGGCGGGGAAGACGTCGCCGCCCGCTCGGTCGGGAGGACCGATTGCGTTATGCCGTTACTGCGCGCCGGTCGGCTGCAGCTTGTGGATCACCACGTTGAAGGCTTCCCACGGGGTGTACGGGGCCACGTACGGATCGGCAGCCGACGGCCAGCCGGTCCAGTAGGTGTTGTTGAAGGTCACCACGTGGAACTCTTCCAGCATGTCGATCTGCGGCAGGTCACGCAGCGCGATGTCGAGCGCCGCGACGGCGTTCTTCATGTATTCCGAATTAGGATCGGTGCTGGCCGGGACGGCGTCCATGGCATCGATCAGCGCGTCATACTCGGGGTTCATGTAGCGCGAGGCCGCGATGGCGTTCGGGATGTTCTCCCCGAGCGGCCGCGCGAACTTGCTGTGGTAGTGCTGCAGCGTCTCCAGCGGCTCCGACAGCGAACCGCAATGCACGAAGATCATCGTGTCGAAATTGCCGCTCTGGATGTCGGGGAGCCAGGTGTCGTCGACCGGCGCCTGCACCGCGTCGAAGCCGGCATTCTTGAGCTGCTGCGTCAGCGGCGCGAGGATCGGCTGGATGAAGGCCGGGGTCCGCACGGTCACCTGCAGCGGCGTGCCGTCCTTGGCCCACAGGCCATTGGCGTCCTTGGCATAGCCAGACTTGGCCATGTATTCCTCGACCTTTGCCGGATCGGGATTGTCGAGGTCGTACTTGTCGAGCACCGCCTGCAGCGGGCTGCCTTCACCCAGCCACGTGCCGGCCATGTAGCCTGAGAACGCGAAGGTTACGGGCTTCTGGCTGCCCTCGTATCCAATGTCGTTCAGCGCGTCGCGATCGATGGCGAAGTTCATCGCGTAACGCAGGTTGACGTCGTTCCACGGCGCCTTCATCTGGTTGAACACCAGTGAATAGTCGCAGCCGTCGGGAGCGCCCCAGTTCGGGCCTTCGGGATTCCACGAGCTCAGCTTGTCGTTCTGTGCCCGCGCCGCCTCGAACGTGCCGATCAGCAGCTGACGACCACCGTCGATCTGGTTGGCGATGTGCAACTGGCCCATCGCGTCGTCCGACGACACCGGCACGAGGATGATGCGCTTGGGCGCTGGCAGGTCCTCGAAGCCGACCTTGGCTCCCCACCAGTCGTCACGGCGATCGAAGATTTCCTGCTGGTTGGTGGACAGCACGAGCTTGTAGGCGCCCGTGCCCACCGGCCAGCCCTTGGCCAGGTCGTAGTTGGTGAAGGTCGAGAAGTCCTGGCCTTCCCAGATATGCTTGGGCAGGATCGGGTAGTGGTTCTCGTGGCCGAGCGCGAGGAAGTCACGCACGAAGCGCGGCGCCGGCTTCTTGAACTTGAGCACGGCCGTCAGCGGGTCGGTAGCATCGACGCTGTCGATCCACTCGTTATACGCCGCCGAGCCGCCGATTTCCGGGGCTGCATCGCGCACCGCCTCGAGCGTGAACTTCACGTCCGCCGAGGTGAACTTCTGCCCGTCGTTCCACTCGACGCCGTCGCGCAGCTTGATCGTCGCCGACATGAAGTCGGCCGAGTACTCGAAGCTCTCACCTTGCCACGGGATCAATTCCCCTGTGTTGAGGTTGGTGTAGAACAGTCCCTCGTTGATGGTGATCTGCATCGCATCGCGCTGGTGCGTCACCGAGGAAAGGTAGGGATGCCAGTTCTCCGTATTGGCGAACTGTGCGGGCTGGTCGCCCCAGGGGGTCAGCACCAGCGTTTCGTTGCGCGGCATGTCGGCCACCTGCGCGATCGCAGTGGTCGCCATCAGCGAACCGGCGAGCAGCGCCATCGCGCCGCCCGTCAACATCTTCTTCAGTCCAGAGTTCATTCGGATTTCCTCCTCCAGGATATCGTTCAGAAGTCGTTCATCTGCGGTTCAGGCAGGCCGCCCGATCGGGGCAGGTCCGCTGACCATCCTCAGACCACCATCTTCTCGATGGCGTCCTTGCTCAGTCCGTGGCCGAAGCCCGGCTCGTCCGAGACGACGACGTAGCCGTCGACCGGCACCGCCATCCCCGGATAGTTGTTGGTTTCCTTGAGCGGCTGCCCGACCGCCCCGCCAACGAAGAACTCACCCCACTTCGACGCCGTCGACGCGATGGTGAAATGCTGACCGTAGGGCGTGTTCATGCCCGCATGGCAATACATGTCGAGCCCGGCATACTCGGCGATCGACGCGATCTTCTGGCAGGCCGTGAAGCCGCCGACCCAGTGGATGTCGGGCTGGAAGATGTCCGCCACGCGGTCCTTGGCTGCCTCGAAGAAGGTGTAGGGCGTGTACCAGTGCTCGCCGGTGGCGATCGTCTGCCACGGCAGCCGCTCGCGCAAAGCCTTGTGGCTGCTGTGGTCTTCCGGGATCAGGCAGTCCTCGATCCACTTGAGGTTGAACGGCCGGAGCCGGTGCGCCAGCCGCACCGCGAACTCGACATCGAACGCCATCCAGCAATCGAGCATCAGCTCGACATGCGGCCCGATCAGTTCGCGTGCCTTGCCGACGAAAGCTTCGTTCTTGTCGAGCGCATCGAGCCCATCGGCCGTGCCGTAGGGGCAGGCGAGCTTCGTCGCCTTGAAGCCCAGCTCCATGTGCCAGTCGGTGTCGTTGCCCGTCGCGTAGCAGAACTGCTTGTCGCGCGCCGCGCCACCCGCCAGTTCGTATACCGGCAGCTTCAGCACCTTGCCCTTGAGGTCCCACAGCGCCAGGTCGATGCCCGACACGGCGTAGGAGGCGAGCCCCGACGCCGAGTATGGCGACACGATGCGCATCATCATGTCGTAGAGCTTCTCGGTCGCGAGCGCGTTCTCACCCTCGAGCAGCGGCGCGATATGGTCGTTGATGATCGACACCGTCGGCTGGCCGTAGCCGGTGGTGCCGAAGCCCCAGCTGCCATCGTCGGCCGTCACGATCACGCCCACTGCCGGGAACTTGGCGTTCCAGCTGGCGCGCAGCGCCTTGTAGCGCGGGTAGCGCGACATCGGGTTCGCCACCTCGGCATCCTTGGTCCACGGCGGCCGGCGCGCACTGCCCCGCTGCTTGGCTTCCTCGTAGGTGCCGCCGGCAATCGGGTTGGTGATGGTAAAGGCTTCGATGCTCTTGATCTTCAAGGTAATTCTCCTCCGCCGTCAGGCGGCAATGCGGTAATATTTGCGGGCGTTTTCACGGAAGAGGCCGGTGCGCTCACCCTCCGAGAACCCCTTGGTGATCGCGTCGAAGGCGCGCCAGACCGTCACGAAGTCGGTGTATTGCTTGTCGACCGGGAAGTTGGAGGCGAACATCGCGCGCTCCGTCCCGAACGCCTCGAGGCTCTCGAGCACCAGCGGCCGGATGCTTTCGGTCGTCCAGCCAGTGTCGAGCATGCCGAGGCCACTGATCTTGGCCACGATGTTGGGTCGGGCGGCGAGCATCCGCATCCCCGCCTTCCACTGCTTCCAGCCGCTCAGGTCGCGATCGGCCCACATGCCGGCGTGGTTGAGGATGATCAGAGTGTCCGGCGCCTGCGCCGCGAGAGCCGCTGCGGTGTCCATCTGGTGCGGATAAAGCTGCAGGTCGAAGCTCAGGCCGCGGCGGCCGAGCTCGCGCAGGCCTTCGAGGAACTGCGGCTCCGCCATCAGGTCGCGGCTGGTGTAGCTCCGCTTGGGGTCGGGATGCATGTTCACGACCTGCCGGATGCCCCGGAAGATCCGGAACGCCTGGTGCCGGTCGAGCAGCGCCGGAAAGTCCTTCGAGCCGAGGTCGCCATTGCCGACGATCACCAGCGGCAGCTTGCCGGTATCGGCCACCGCCTGCAGCGTCTCGGTTTCCTTGATCGGATCGGTCGGGAACGCCTCGACATGCACCGCCCCGACGATCTCGAATTCGTCCCGGCCCTCTTCGAGGTACTCGTCGATCAGGTAGGACCGGCAGATCGTGGCGCTCGCGCCGCCCGGGCCGGGCTTTTCGAAATGCGGGTAGATGCGGGTCCAGAGGTCCCACAGGTGGATATGCGGATCGACAATCTGCAGCTTTGCCATTGTCGTGCCCTCAATCCATCCGGAAGACGAGATTGACCGGCCACGATTTCGGCCGCGCGTCCTCGTGGGTTTCCATGTGCGGCTCCATCCACTTCCACCACTTCAGCACCACCGGATCGACACCCTCGGTCTGCGACGGGGCGCCGTCGGGCTTTTCGAGGTAGGCGAACAGCAGCAGGTCGTAGGCGTAGATCGAGTAGTTGGTGACGCCCTGGCTCTTCAGCAGCTCAACCATCTCGGGCCAGATCTCGTCGTGCTTGCGCTTGTATTCGGCCTCCTGGCCGGGCTTCAGCTTCATCACCCATGCGGAACGGATCATCGTTTTCTCCCCTAAAATGCGGCCACGAGCGGCGGCGCGACGACGTCACGCGGCGGCCAGGCCCCCACATATCCAAGGCGCTTGCTGACCTGCCCGCAGGCTTCGTGCAGCCGCTTGACCAGTTGCTCGACCTCGGCGCCCGGCGCCTTGGCCGTCGGCCCGGAAACGCTGATCCCGCCAACCGGCCGGCCGATGCGATCAAGGATCGGCACCCCGACGCAGAACACGCCCAGCACCAGTTCCTGGTCGTCGATCGAATAGCCGCGCTCGCGGATGCGGCCCAGTTCAATGAGCAGCGCCGTCGCGTCGGTGATCGTATGGGACGTGAAGCGGGTCTTCGGGCCGTTCGCCAGCCGCACCTGGTCGGTCTCGCTCATGAAGGCCAGCATCGCCTTGGCGCTGCCCCCGGCATAGAGCGGGCCGCGCGAGCCGATGCGCCAGTCGAGCTGCATCCCCTCGTTGCCGCGCACCTTGTCGATGCAGACGCAGGCGTCGCCGCTCAGCACGTTGACGTTGACGGTCTCACGCGTCACCTCGGCGATGGCCTCGCAGTATGGCCGCGCCAGCCGCGGGAAGCCCACACCATCGAGTTGCAGGTCGGTGATCTCGAGCAGGCGGTATCCCAGTTGCCACGCGCCATCGGCATTGCGCTCGACGACGTTCTCTTCGGCGAGTTCCAGCAGCAGGCGGTGCACCGAGCCGACCGGCAGGTCGAGCTGCTGGGCGATGCCACGCACGCCCAGCGCACCCTTGCGGGCGAGCAGGTCAAGCACATGGATGGTCCGCCGCGGACTGGACAACCGGAAATTCCTCCCCTGGGCAGCGACTTTTGTCGTCTTACCGTGCGTTCCATTGGCAGAACACGCTGTCCCACCAGTGAGAACCGGTGGGCTGCCCAAGTCAACGGGGAATGAGGGCGATAGCGGTAAATCGTTCGTAGGGGGGAACGATGTTCAGCCGGATGAACATGCTTTGACTCCCGCAGGTTCGACCCGCGGGAGCTTCGATTCATGCAAAGGCGCCGACGCATCAGGCCTTCTTGTAGAAGTCCAGCATGCGCAGCAGCCCCTGCAGGTAGCCGATGGCATGCGAGCGGCCGCGATGGTTCCAGTCGCTGTCATTGTCCATCTTGGGGACGTGGTCATCGAGCAGGAAGCCGCCGAAGCCGTTCTTGTCGAGCAGCGCCACGACTTCGGCCGGGTCGAAATTGCCGTCGCCGATGAAGCACTCGGTGAAGTTCGGCACCGTGCCCTGCACGTCGCGGAAATGGATGTACGAGATCGCGCCCTTGGGGGCGAAATACTCGATCATCTCGGTGACGTTGGTTTTGCCGCCCGGCATTTCCGAGCAGCAGCCGAGGCAGAGATCCAGCGACCAGCTCGGCGAGCGGCCCAGCATCTCGTAGGCCTTCTTGAAGTTGTCCGGCTTGTAGAACAGCCGCGCCACGCCGCCCAGCATCGGCACCGGCGGATCATCCGGATGCAGCGCCAGCTTCAGGCCCTCTTCCTCGGCGACCGGCAGTACCGCCTTCATGAAGTACTCGTAGTTGGACCACATCTGCTCTTCGGAGATGAACGGGCCATCCTTGCCGAACAGCGGCATCGAGGAGGCGCGGCCCAGCGTCGTCGGCATGAACGAGCGCAGCAGCTCGAGATTGTCGATATTGGCTTCGACGATCGACATGTCGAACTTGCGGGCGGTGGCGCCGCCGCGGGTCTGGCCGTTGCGGTCGGTGGTCCACACCGAGTTGGGCATGAAGTGCAGCCCCAGCACCGGCACGCCGGCCCGCGCCACGGCGCGGATCGTCGCCTGATAGTTCTCGATCTGCTCGTCGCGCCCATCGAGGCCCATCATGGCCTTGTGGTAGAAGTGCGTCGGCACGTTCTCGATCGCCTCGAACTTCAGCCCGGCCGCTTCGACCTTGTCGACCAGCGCCTTGACGTCCGCCTGTTCCCAGCGGTGATCGCCGGGAAGCGTCGGGTTGTTCATCTGCAGGCCGTTGACGCCGATCTGCGCCGCAAAGCGGAGCCTGTCCTCGGTCAGATCGTGGAACTGCCCGACCGCTACCCTCATGCCCATAGTATGTATTCCTGTGCCATGTCGTTGAGTGGTTCCGTCAGCCCTTCACGGCGCCTTCGGCCATGCCGGCCACCATGAAGCGTTGTGCGACGAAATAGAGGATCATCAGCGGCACCGAGGAGATGACGGCTCCCGCCATCAGGGGTCCCCACGGCAGCACGTCGCTGGTGATGAGATAGTTGAGCGCCAGCGGCGCCGTCCGCACGCTCTCCGACGTCGTCAGCACCAGCGCGAACAGCAACTCGTTCCACGCACCGGTAAAGGTGAAGATGGCGACGGCCGCCAGCCCCGGCGCCGACAGCGGCAGGGTGATGCGGATCAGCGCGCCGAACCGCGTCAGCCCGTCGATCATCCCCTGTTCCTCCAGTTCGCGCGGCACGCCACGGAAATAGCCCTGCAGCAGCCAGGTCGAGAGCGGCAGCGAGAAGGTCAGGTAGACGAGGATCAGCCCCTGCAGCGAGTTGCCGAGCCGCAGTTGCGCCATCACGATCGACAGCGGGATGAACAGCAGCGACCCCGGCGTCAGGTAGGCGAACAGGATCAGGCGGCCGAACACGCCCCGGAAGCGATAGCGGAACCGCACCATCGAGTAGGCGGCGAACGACGAGATGATCACCGAGATCACCGTCACCGTCGTGGCGACGATAGCGCTGTTGCGGATGGCGAGCAGGAAGCTCCCGTCGGCCAGAAGCTTGTCGAAATTGGCGAGCGTGAACGTCTGCGGCCACAGCGCCGGCACGCGGTAGATCTCGCGCGGCAGCTTCAGCGAGGTGATGACCATCCAGTAGATCGGAAACAGCACCAGTATGACGGCCACCGCCAGCAGTCCGTAGCTGACGATCCGGGCGGTGACGAGACGGCGCTGGGCGGACGCCGAACCAGCCGGCGCGGCGGTGGCAACTTCGGCGAGCGTGGCCATTATTCTTCCCTCCGCATCATCAGCGAGGTCGCGAAGATCACGAGGATACCCAGCACCGGCAGCATGTAGACCGACACCGCGGCCGCTTCGCCGATGCGCTGCGTCTGCATCCCGTAGTAGGCGAGCACCGGGAACACCATGGTGGCATCCGACGGTCCGCCGGCGGTCAGCAGCCAGACATGCTCGAAGCCGTTGGCGGTCCAGATCGAGCTCAGCAGCGTCGTGACGATGATGACCGGCATCAGGCTTGGAATGGTGACGTTCCAGAACCGCTGCCAGGTCGAGGCGCCATCGACGATCGCCGCCTCGTAGAGTTCCTTGGGCACCGATTGCAGCGCGGCGAGGATGGAGATGAACCAGAACGGGAAGCCGCGCCATACCGAGGCGACGATCACCGAGCCCATCGCGGTCGAGCGCGAACCGAGGAAGTCGACCACTTCCGGGTAGAGCCCCGTCTGCGTCAGGATCAAGTTGATGCCGCCGCCGATCGGCTGGTAGAGCACGCGCCAGGTGAGGAAGGCGACGAAGGCCGGCATCGCCCAGGGCAGCATCAGGAACGAGCGAAAGATGCCGCGCCCCGGCAGGTTCTGGTGCACCAGCAGCGCCAGGCCGAGCCCGATCCCGAGCTTTAGCACGTCCGATACCAGCACGATGACGATGGTGTTCCAGATTGCGCTGTAGAAGGTGGCGGTACCCGCCAGATACTCGAAATTCTTGAAGCCGACGAAGTTGCCGACGCTGCCCACCACCATGTCGGTGAACGACACCCAGATGGCGAATAGGAACGGGTAGGCGACGAGGCCGCAGATCAGCAGGATGGCCGGTGCCACCAGCAGGTAGGCGAACGCCTTGATGCGGACATTGCCTGGAAGCCGGCGTCGCGGTTTCGCGGGGATGGTGTCAGCCGCAACAGACATCGCGCATCCGCTCCTGAAATAGCTCGGGGAAAGGCCGCGGCCGGCCTCGTGACCGGCCGCGGCAGAAGGTCAGTACTTGTCGTAGATCGCCTGGCCCTGGGCCTGCGCTTCGGCGATGGCCCGGTCGAAATCCCACCCATCCACCACGACGCGCTGCGCCAGCTTGGGGATGATGAAGTTCGAGCCGAAATCGGCGAAGGCGGCATTGTTGACGTCCGGGTATGCCGGCGCCGTGCCGTTCTTGGCGAGCCCGAGCAGCCCGACGAGGATGGTGTTGGTGCCATCGAAGGCGGGCAGCTTTTCCTGGTCCGCCAGCACCGGGCCATAGATCGCCACGTTGAAGTAGGCATTCATGAACTCAGGCGAGGAGAGGTGCTCGAGCAGTGCCATGGCCTCGGCCTGCAGCGGGCTGGCCTTGGTGATGGCGCGCAACTGCACATCGATCGGCGAGACGATGCCCTTCGGGCCACCCGGCAGCGGCGAGAAGGCGCTCGCCTCGAACAACTCCATGTCGTCCTTCTTGGCAGCGATACCCACCGAGCCGGTATTGGCGATGAAGGCGGCCTGGCCCGACAGGTAGGCCTGGTTGTCGCCGGCCCCGTCCCAGGTGGTGTTGCCGGCCGGGAACAGCTTCTTGTCCCAGGCGTCCTTCACCCAGGCGAGCCACTCGCGCGTCTCGGGCGTATCGAGGGTCACGGTCTTGCCGGCATCGTCGGCGATGCGGCCACCGTAGGACTGCAGGATCGCCACCTGCAGGTTCGCGTCGCCGACGTTGGAGAGCGCGAGGCCGAGGCCGGAAACGGGCGCCTTGTTGACCGCCTCGGCCTGCATCTTCAGCTCGTCCCAGGTCTTGGGCGCTTCGGTGAAGCCGGCGGCCTCCAGCAGGTCCTTGCGGCGCAGCAGCAGGTTGCCGTTGACGCCGAACGGGATGCCGATGCGGGCCACGCCGCCATCGGCGGTCAGGTCAGTGGCGGTATCGGGACCGGTGAACCAGCCGCCCTGCGCGTCGCCGATCTTCTTGTAGAGTTCGCCGACATCGGAGAACACGTTCTGCCGGCCCAGCAGCCGCAACAGGCCGAGGCCCGTATCCATGGCGTCGGGCATGGTGTTGGACGAGACCGCCGCCGAGACCTTCTGCGTGGTCTCGTTCTGGTTGATCATCACCACCTCGGTCTCGACGCCATTGGCGGCGCCCCAGGCAGTGATGGTGTCGGAGAGCAGCTTGTTGGCGTCGTCCGAGAAGATCAGCCCGCCCCAGTAGGTGAGCTTCTTGCTCTGCGCGATGGCCGGCATCGGCAGGCCCGTCGCAGCGGCAAGCGCCACGCCCGAGGCTGCGGTCGCTAGGACACGGCGGCGAGACCATTTGGTTGGATTGCTGTCGGTCATTGAATTCCCTCCCTGAGAAACCAATAGCCCTGGCGCCTTTGTGGCACCTTGGGGCGACTACGTTGGAGCGGGCCGCACCAGTGGCGGCATACGCCCGGTTTTCCTCACCCTTCGCCCGGTAACGCTCGAAAGCTATCGCCGCTGGTGGATTAAATATATCTTATCTGCTTATTTATGAGCGTATAGGCTGCGAATAATCGATGTCAACGCTCTCCGGATGCCATCTTTGGTTGGATAGCGCTGGAGCTCAGTGGCACAAGACGGGGAAGTCCTTGAACGGCGGCATCGACAATTCCGGGTATCACGCTTTCTTCGAGGCGCTGATCGAGGGCCGGCTGCGGCTGGGCCAGACCCTGAAGCAGGAGGAGCTCGGCGCCATCCTGGGCCTGTCGCTCTCCCCCATGCGCGAGACCACCACGCTCCTCGAAGCCGAGGGCATGATCACCGTCCGCCGCAAGGTCGGGATCACCGTCTTCTA
>CAMDAL010000131.1 GCA_945888565.1 Devosia equisanguinis
TCGGGTTCCTCGGCCGGCTGATCGACGGCTACATTCCCACGCGGCTGGGCCAGAGCGTCCTCGACCTGCTGGTGGCGGCGGGAACGGCCTACGTGATCTCGCCCTACCTGATCGTGCTCTACCGGGCAGTGGCCACCAACGACATGACCCTTCGGGCCGAGTCGCTGCGCGGCACCCGCGAGGCGCAGCGCTTCGCGGCCTGGTCGGTGCTCAGCGCCTTCATCATCGCCGCGCCCGAGCTGCTGTTCGCGGTGTTCGGCCCGGACGTGCCGCCCGAGCAGATCACCGAGGAAAACGTCAACACCGGCGCCATGCTGATGATCTTTGCGATCACCGTCGGTGTGTGGATCTTCAGCGTCCGGGCCGCGACGCTGATGCCGCTGCTGGCGCTCGATCCGGACCGGGCCGGCCTGCCGGTCGCCTTCGCCCAGTCGAAGGGGCATTTCTGGTACATCGTCGGCGTGCTGGTCGTCACCATGCTGCCGGTGCTGATCGGCGGCGTGATCGTCGCGGCCCTGATCGGCGGGCTATTCGGCGTGCTGGCCCCGATCCTGATGGTGCCGGTCGGCGCCGCGATCACCGGTGTGACGCTGGTCACTGCAATCGCCGTCTCGACCCGGCTCTACCAGCGCTTCGCCGAATGACCCCAACGGGGGCCGCGCGCCCCCCCGCATCGCAGCAAACTGGTTGAAACCACTAGACAAGTGGAGCGTTGGCCCCGTACCCCGCTTGCGCAAAGCTTCGACTGATCTATTCAATCCACAATGGCCAAAACGGCGAAGACTCGCCTCACCCGCAAAGCTCGACAGGTCGCGGCACTGCCGTGGCGCCTCGCCGCCGATGGCGGGCTCGAGTTCCTGCTCGTCACCTCGCGCACATCTCGGCACTGGCTGCTGCCCAAGGGCTGGCCGATCCCCGGCAAATCGGGGCTCGAGTCAGCCTTGCAGGAAGCATTCGAGGAGGCCGGCATCCATGCGAAAGGGCCGGATACGCCGCTCGGCCGCTATGCCTTCATCAAGGTGCTGCACGACCTGACGGAACTGCCCTGCACCATGGCGGTCTATGGCGTCGGCAACGCTCTGGAAGTCAGCGAGTGGCCGGAGAAGGGCCAGCGCGAGCGCAAGTGGTTCACGCAGGCGGACGCCGTGGCAATCGCCTTCGACTTCAACCTGTCGCTCTTCCTCGCCACGGTGGAGTACGACAAGAAACGCAAGCGACTGCGGCGCACCGACAGGCACTGACCCGGTCGCCTACTCCGCCGCAGTCTTCTGCGTGCCGCCGAAGCGCTTCTCGATATAGTCGGCGACCATCACCTTGAACTGCTCGGCAACGTCCGCGCCGCGCAGGGTGGCGACCTTCTGGCCATCGACAAACACCGGCGCCGCCGGCGTTTCGCCGGTACCGGGCAACGAGATGCCGATATTGGCGTGCTTTGATTCGCCCGGGCCGTTGACGATGCAGCCCATCACCGCCACCGACATCGCCTCGACGCCGGGGTCGCGTTCTTTCCACTCCGGCATGGAGCTGGTGAGGTGATCCTGGATCTCCTTGGCCAGCACCTGGAAAGTCTGCGAAGTCGTCCGTCCGCAGCCGGGGCACGCCGCCACCACCGGCAGGAACTGCCGGAAGCCCATGGTCTGCAGCAGTTCCTGCGCCACGCGCACTTCCTGCGTGCGATCGCCGCCGGGTTCCGGGGTCAGCGAGACGCGGATCGTATCGCCGATCCCCTGCTGCAGCAGGATGCCCATCGCAGCCGACGAGGCAACGATGCCCTTCGACCCCATCCCCGCCTCGGTCAGGCCGAGATGCAGCGCATAGTCGCAGCGGGCCGCGAGGTCCTGATAGACCGCGATCAGTTGCTGGACGTCCGACACCTTGGTCGAGAGAATGATGTGGTCGCGCCCGAGCCCCAGCTCTTCGGCGCGCCCTGCCGACAGGATCGCCGACTGTATGATCGCCTCGCGCTGCACGGCGGCCGCGCTGACCGGGTTGGCGGAGGCCGAATTCTCGTCCATCAGCCGGGTCAGCAGTTCCTCGTCGAGCGAGCCCCAGTTCACCCCGATGCGCACCGGCTTGTCGTACTTCATCGCCAGCTCGATCAGCGTCGCGAACTGCGTGTCGCGCTTGGCCTTGAAGCCAACATTGCCGGGATTGATCCGGTACTTCGCCAGCGCCTCGGCGGCAGCCGGATGGTCGGTCAGCAGCTTGTGGCCGATATAGTGGAAATCGCCGACGATCGGCACGTTGACGCCGCGCTGCGCCAGCTTGTCACGAATGTGCGGGACGGCGGCGGCGGCCTCGTCGCGGTCGACGGTGATCCGCACGATCTCCGAACCCGCGCGCCACAGCTGCGCCACCTGGCGCACCGTCGCCTCGATATCGGCGGTGTCGGTGTTGGTCATCGATTGCACGACGACCGGCGCACCACCGCCCACCATCACGCCACCGACATTGACGCCGACCGACTGCCGGCGGGGAGAAATGCTCATCGAAGGACCTCATTGCGCCCTACGCAAATAGGCCTTTGAGCTTGGCCGCGCAATGTTACGTTTGCGTGACTTTTGGGGGGAGTGCGATGACGTTCCAGGCCTATCTAGACAATATCCAGAAACAGACGGGCCTGGCGCCCGATGACTTCGTTCGTCTCGCGACCGAGAAGGGCTTCACCGCCTCAGGAACCAAGGCAACACAGATAACGGACTGGTTGAAGGCGGACTACGGGCTGGGCCACGGCCACGCCATGGCTATCGTCAAGCTCCTCAAGGACCAGGTGGAGCCGAAATGAGGCTGGTTCTCGCCGCGATTGTCGCAGCGCTTGTGCTCACAGGTGGCCCCCGCGCTGCCGAGCCCATGCCGGAACTTGTCGGCAACATCCACATCCACGACCCTTCAATCATCGTCACCCCGAGCGGCTGGGCATCTTTCGCCACGGGCGTCGAGGGCGCGCCGGACCAAGGTATGCCACGGACCAAGACGTCACCCGACGGGCTCACCTGGACCGAGACCGGCGCTATCCCCGGCGGCCTGCCGTCCTGGGTCGGAAAGGAACTTGGCTATCGGCCGCGCAACATCTGGGCGCCCACGGTGTCCTTGCATGATGGCGTCACCTACCTTTACTACTCCGCCTCCCGCTTCGGCCGAAACAACAGCGTCATCGGGGTGATGACCAACGCCGCATTCGATGCGAGCAAGCCTGCCGACGGCTGGGTCGACCAGGGGCTGGTGTTCCGCTCTAAATCGGGCGACTGGCTCAATGCCATCGATCCGTTCCGCATCGACACCGGTGATCGGGCCTGGCTGGCCTTCGGGTCGTACTGGGACGGCATCCGGATGATCGAGGTCGATCCGGTCACCGGCCTCCGCAAAGGCGCAGACGAGCCGCTGCGGCTCGCCTCCCGCAACGGCGAGGCAGTCGAGGCAGCTGCCATCCTTGAACATGACGGGCGCTTCTATCTGTTCGTCTCGTTCGACGCCTGCTGCCGCAAGCTCGACTCGACTTACCGGATCATGGTGGGGCGTGCCGATGCGGTCACGGGGCCGTATCTCGATCACGCCGGTACACCAATGCTCGATGGCGGCGGCACCGAGTTGCTGAAGGGCACCGGGCGCTTCATCGGCCCCGGCGGGCAGGAAGTCTTCAGAGCCGAAGGCGAGCCGTGGCTGGCCTTCCACTACTATGACGGCGAGGACGGTGGCGCGCCGAAACTGCAACTGGCTCCGCTCGGCTTCTCGGCAGACGGCTGGCCGGAAATTGGCCTGCTGCCAGAGTGACGCACTTGAAGCTGTGGCGCGCCGGGACCATCTGATGTGCATCATGACCAGATTGCTCGTTCGCTTCGTCACCTTCCGCAATGAACTCGCAACCCTGTGGCGCGCCTTCCTCGCGCCGGGGACGCCGTGGCACCTCAAGGCACTGATGCTGCTCGTGCCGGCCTACCTGCTGAGCCCCATCGACCTGATCCCCGACGTCGTGCCGTTTCTCGGCTGGGTCGACGATCTCGTCGTGGTGCCGATGCTGGTGAGCATGATCGTCAGGATGCTGCCGCAGCCCGTGCGCGTCCGCCCCGACGGCAGCAAGGAAATCGACGGCACCTACCGGAGGCGCTGACGCTCCCGGGCGCTGGTTAGCGACTTTGCTGGACCGGCTACCCGTCTTCTAGACTGGCTTGGTGCCGGCAACCATTTCCCAGAAGCTGTTGAGACCATCTCACGCCTTCAGTGACTTCGGCCCCAGATAGGGCCGAAAGTCGCTTGGCGTTGAGCCACCGGAATGCAGGTTGCCGTTCTGCAGGTCCTCAAGGAACCCGACGATGGCGAGGTTGCTCTCCTCACCCATCTGCTGGCTGGGCTCGATCGCCTCCTCGATGACGGCAAACACCGCCCGCACCTCGTCCTCGCGACCATCGAGGCGCGCGCGGACGACATGGCGCACGAAGCTCCCCATCCACATTTAGGGCGTATCGTCGTACTCGCCCGGCACGACCCCCGGACAGGCCCGATCGAGCGCCTCGATCAGCGGCGTCATTACTCGAACCGCACCAGCAGGTCCTTGGCATCGATCTGGTCGCCCGGCTTCACCGTGACCTCGGCGACCGTGCCGTCGAACTCGGCGTGGATGGCGGTCTCCATCTTCATCGCCTCGATCGACAACAGCACGTCGCCCGCGAACACCTTGTCGCCAACCTTGACCCCAAGACCCGAGATGACGCCCGGCATCGGCGCACCGACCTGCTTGGGATCGCCCAGCGCCGCCTTGGCGCGCACCTTGATCTCGCCCACCTTCAGCCGGTCCGGCACGGTGATGGTGCGCGGCTGGCCGTTGAGGTCGAAGAAGACGCGAACCTCGCCCTTTTCATTGGTTTCAGTGCGGCCCTGGTAGGTCAGCACCAGCGTCTTGCCCTTCTCGAGGTCGAGGAACACCTCCTCGCCCTCCTTGAGGCCATAGAAGTAGATCGGCGTCGGCAGCACCGCCGTCGGACCGTACTTGTCCTGCGTCTTGACGAAATCCGCGAACACCTTGGGATACATCAGCGCCGAGGCGAGGCGCTTGTCGTCGATGGTCTCGCCGGTATCCTTCGCCACCTTGGCACGCTCAGCCTCAAGATCGATCGGCTTGAGGTAGGAGCCTGGCCGCTCGGTGAGCGGCGTCCGGCCCTTCAGCACCTTCTTCTGCAACGCTTCGGGGAAACCGCCCGGCGGCTGGCCGAGGTCCCCGGCAAAGAAGCCGACCACCGAATCCGGGAAGGCGATGTCACGGCCCGGGTCCTCGACGTCGGCGCGGGTGAGGCCGGCCGATACCATGGCGAGGGCCATGTCGCCGACCACCTTGGACGACGGCGTCACCTTCACGATGTCGCCGAACATCTGGTTCACGTCCGCATAGGTCTGCGCCACCTGGTGCCAGCGCGACTCGAGTCCAAGCGAACGGGCCTGCTCCTTGAGGTTGGTGAACTGCCCGCCGGGCATTTCATGCAGGTAGACTTCCGAGGCGCCGCCCTTGAGGTCGCTCTCGAAGGCGCGGTACTGCGTCCGTACCGCCTCCCAGTAGAACGAGATCTCGCGGATCACCTTGCCGTCGAGCTGCGGGTCGCGCGGACCGTCCTTCAGCGCCGCCACGATCGAGCCAAGGGTCGGCTGCGAGGTCGTGCCCGATAGCGCATCCATCGCCGCGTCCACCGCGTCGACCCCGGCATCCACGGCCGCCATGATGGTCGCCGCAGCGGCACCCGAAGTGTCGTGGGTGTGGAGATGGATCGGCAGGGAGACTTCCTGCTTCAGTACCTCGATCAGCTTCTTCGCTGCCGCCGGCTTCAGCAGGCCGGCCATATCCTTCAGGCCCAGTACATGCGCCCCGGCCGCTTCCAGTTCCTTGGCAAGCGCCACGTAATATTTCAGATCGTACTTGGCCCGGTCCGGGTCGAGCATGTCACCGGTATAGCAGATGGCGCCTTCGGCCACCTTGTCGGCCTCGGCCACCGCATCGATCGAGACGCGCATGTTCTCGACCCAATTGAGGCAGTCGAAGATGCGGAACACGTCGACCCCGCCCGCCGCCGCCTGCTTGACGAAGTACTTCACCACGTTGTCCGGGTAGTTGGTGTAGCCGACGCCGTTGGAGCCGCGCAGCAGCATCTGGGTCAGGATGTTGGGCGCGCCCTCGCGGACGGCACTCAGCCGCTCCCACGGATCCTCGTTGAGGAAGCGCATGGCAACGTCGAAGGTGGCGCCGCCCCAGCATTCGAGCGAGAACAGGTTCGGCAAGCCGCGGCTATAGGCTTGGGCAATGCGCGTGATGTCGAACGAGCGCATGCGGGTAGCGAGCAGCGACTGGTGCGCGTCGCGCATGGTGGTGTCGGTGAACAGCACCTGGCTCTGGTTCTTCATCCAGCGCGCCAGGCCCTTCGGCCCGTCGCGGTCCAGCACCTGCCGCGAGCCCTCGACGACGATCAGCGGCTCGTATTCGGGCACCTGCGGCTCAGCTGCCTCGGCGGGCGGCCGCGGCCGGTCGCGCACTTCAGGGTGGCCGTTGACGGTGACGTCGGCAATGTAGGTGAGGAGCTTGGTCGCCCGGTCCTGCCGCTGCTTGAAATCGAACAGCGCCGGCGTCGTGTCGATGAACCGCGTCGTGTAGCGGTTCTCGACGAAATCCGGGTGGGTGATTATGTTTTCAAGGAAGGCGAGGTTGGTCGAGACGCCGCGGATACGGAACTCGCGCAGCGCCCGATGCATGCGGGCGATCGCCTCCTCCGGGCCAGGGGCCCAGCAGGTGATCTTTTCGAGCAGCGGATCGTAGTAGCGGGTAACGATCGCGCCGGCATAGGCCGTACCGCCGTCGAGACGGACGCCGAAGCCCGTGGCTTCGCGGTAGGCAGTGATCCGGCCGTAGTCCGGGATGAAGTTCTGCTCGGGATCCTCGGTGGTCACGCGGCACTGGATGGCGTGGCCGTTGAGCCGGATGTCTTCCTGCAGCGGCACACCTGATTCCGGCGTGCCGATCACCGCGCCCTGCAGCAGCTTTATCTGCGCCTTCACGATGTCGATGCCGGTCACCACTTCGGTCACCGTGTGCTCGACCTGGATGCGCGGGTTCACCTCGATGAAGTAGAACTTGTCGGTGTCCGCATCGAGCAGGAATTCGACCGTGCCGGCGCCGCGATAGTTGGCGGCATTGCCCAGCCGGATAGCCGACGACGTCAGGTCGTCCCGGACTTCCTGGCTCATGTACGGCGCAGGCGCGCGCTCGACCACCTTCTGGTTGCGGCGCTGCACCGAACAGTCGCGCTCGAACAGGTGGACGAGGTTGCCGTGGTCGTCGCCGATCAGTTGCACCTCGACGTGGCGGGCCCGCTCGATCAGCTTTTCGAGATACATCTCGTCCTTGCCGAACGCCGCCTTCGCCTCGCGCTTGCCCTCGGACACTTCGTGGACCAGCGTCGATTCGTCCATGATGCGGCGCATGCCGCGACCGCCGCCGCCCCACGAGGCCTTGAGCATCAGCGGGTAGCCGATCTCGGCGGCCATGCGACGCACTTCGTCCATATCGTCGGGCAGCGCGTCGGTGGCGGGCACCACCGGCACTTTCGACGCGACCGCCATGTTGCGCGCCGCGACCTTGTTGCCGAGGTCGCGCATGGTCTGTGCCCGCGGGCCGATGAAGATGATGCCGGCATCCTCGCAGGCGTCGGCGAACTCCGGCGATTCCGACAGCAGGCCATAGCCCGGATGGATCGCGTCGGCGCCGGAGATCCGGGCGATGCGGATATACTCGTCGATCTGCAGGTAGGCCTCGACCGGCCCCTTGCCCTTGCCGATCAGGTAGGCCTCGTCGGCCTTGAAGCGGTGCAGCGCCAGCTTGTCCTCTTCGGCATAGCAGGCGACGGTCTTGATGTTGAGTTCGTTCGCCGCGCGAAACACACGAATGGCGATCTCGCTGCGATTTGCGACGAGGATTTTCTTGATCTGCATCGATTTAACCCGAACATGAGGGGGCAAGGCGCTCATCGCGCCGGCAGGCGAGTTGGTCGGCCAGCGGTGTCAAACCCGCGGCCAGGGGCTAAATGCCCCTTATTTCTGGCTCAGATGCCCCGCGAGGTGGGACATGTCATAGCCCGCGTTCGCCGCCGCCGAGATAATCTCGTCGGCAGGTGCCTCGCCGGCCTGGCTGAGCGCCCACAGCGTGGTGGAGCGCGTTCCGGAACGGCAATAGGCAAAGACCGGGCCGTTGCTCCCCTCGAGCACTTCCCTGGTCTTCTCGACCATGTCGGGGGAAACCCCTTCACGGCCCAGCGGGATGTAGTGATAGGCAAGACCTGCATCATGCGCGGCCTGTTCGATCACCGCGCTGGGGGCCTGGTCCGGGGATTCCCCGTCCGGCCGGTTGTTGATGATTGCGACGAAGCCCTGCGCCTTGATGGCAGCGACATCCTCGGGGTTGATCTGCGGGGACACGCTTACGTGGCCGTTGATCCGCTTCACGTCCAAATCCGATACTCCACCCGTCCCGAGACTTCCCGAGGGTAGTTATAGCCAGCGCTTCGCACCCCGCGCAAGGCAGCGCAGCCCCGGCGATCGGCTTAAGCGAAAGGTCGGGTCAGGCGGCCGACGCCAGGGCTTTCCGCGCGAAGGCGGAAATCGGCTCGGGTCGGGCCAACAGGTAGCCCTGCAGGGCCGTTACCCCGGCGCGCTGCAGGAACAGCATTTGTTCGGCTGTCTCCACGCCCTCGGCAACCACCTCGACACCCAGCGAGTGCGCGATCTTGCAGATGGCCGTGACGATCAGCCCATCGATGCGGCTCGCCGCGAGGTTGGCCACGTAGGAACGGTCCATCTTGATGATATCGAACGGGAACCCGCGCAGGTATTCGAGGCTGGTAAAGCCGGCGCCGAAATCGTCGATCGCGACGCGAACGCCCAGCGCCTGCAGTGCCGCGATGTTATCCAGTTCCACGCTCGAACCCTGGAGCGGCAGCGACACGATCAGGGTGTTGCCGGCAGCCCGACCCAGGGGCGCCAGACCTCGCTACGCTCGGCGATGAAGCGGTCGGCGACGGTTTCTACCGTGGCGCCGGGCTCGCCCAGTTGCTGCAGCACGAGGTTCATTTCGGCAAACGGCATATGGGCGCGGCTGAAATAGGCGGCAACCTGCGGGGCATCGAGATAGACCCACTCGGCGACGGCGGTGACCACCGGGTCAGGGGCGAAGCTGGTGGGGGCGGGCGACGCGCAGGCGGCGCGGCCCAGGCACTGGAAGGCGTCGCGGTTGTAGGCAGCCATCGTCACCGGACGGAAGCCGAACTGGCTGAGGATGGCATTGGGCTGCCAGTAGTAGAACAGGATCGGCTGCTGGCGGCCGACCGCCTCGGCGATCAGCGTATCCATCTCGAACCGGTTGGCCGGCTCGACGATCTCGAAACTCTGGTGGAGCCCGTAGGCGCGCAGCATGTTGCGGTTGACGATCGCACAGCCCCAGTCGACCGGGCAGGAGATGAACTTGCCACGCGCCGTGCCCGGCACCTCGGCGAAGTCGGCGGCGCGCGCCTTGAGGCCGTCGATGGTTGTGACTTCGGGCCACTGCTCGGCGGCGTAGTCGGGGACGAACCAGCCCTCGAACACCGGATCGGCATAGGACACGCCGGCCTGCCGTACCTTCTGGCCCTGCATGGCAGCGTTCCAGATGTCGGCGATCCGCGCGATCCACATCTCGGGCGCCACGGCAGGCTGGCCGGAGGCGCCCATCGACGAGCCGGTGGCGGCGAGGTCGCCCTCGTTCAGCATGACGTTGCATTGGTAGTACCCCGTCAGCAGCCGCGAATGCACTTCGGCGAGGATGGCGGCCGATGGCCAGGCCATGCGGGCGATGGTCAGGGGCTGGGTGCCGCAGGGAGGGGGCGGCGCGGGCTCGGCAGGAGCCTCGCCGGCTGGAGTCGTCTCGAGCGTGACGATGGACTCCTGTGCCAGCGACGGGCTCGCCGCAAACCAGACGACCAGCAGGAACAGCGAAACAAGAATACGCATCCGGGACCCGCCAATGCTGCAAGACGCGGGCGAACTTATAGGGGAGGCCGGCGCAAACACAATGTCGGCGGCCTTTACCAACTGATCAAAACCGGATGACTCCCTTGTCCGAACTATGCAATATCGCCGCCAGCGGGGCATGGGTTATGCCCCCATT
>CAMDAL010000132.1 GCA_945888565.1 Devosia equisanguinis
CGGCTTCGATGCCGGCCATCATGCCGGCAGCGCCGGCGCCCAGGATGATGGTGTCGTATTGTATGGAGGTCATCGACAAGCCCATCGCCGGTTTCTGCATCAAGTGCAAGAGGCAGCCCGGCTTGCCATGCCCGCCATGCCGTGACACAAACCCGCCACTTCAACGGAGGGCGCTTCGGGATGACGCGACTGGTCGGTTTCTACCCCGGCTCATTCG
Source organism: Devosia equisanguinis (assembly GCA_945888565.1). Classification (GTDB taxonomy): domain Bacteria; phylum Pseudomonadota; class Alphaproteobacteria; order Rhizobiales; family Devosiaceae; genus Devosia_A; species Devosia_A equisanguinis_A. Next base: position 218 of record CAMDAL010000132.1, read on the forward strand.
ACCCGCTGACGAATGGCCACCTCGATGTCATCGAGCGCGCCTGCAAGCTGGTCGACAAGCTGGTCATTGCGGTCGGCACGCACCACGCCAAGCGGCCGATGTTCTCGCACGAGGACCGGCTGTCGCTGCTGCGGGCGGTGCTCGAACCGATCGGCAAGCGGACCGAAACCGAGTTCGCCTACATCGATTTCTCCGGCCTGATGGTCAATGCCGCCCGCGCCGCTGGCGCCCGGCTGGTGATCCGCGGCCTCCGCGATACCACCGACTACAATTACGAGATGCAGATGGTGGGCATGAATGCCCAGATGGCGCCCGACCTGCAGACGGTGTTCCTGCCGTCGTCGCCGCCCGTCCGTCATATCTCTGCCACGCTGGTGCGCCAGATCGCCGATCTCGGCGGCGACATCAGCGCCTTCGTACCCCCTCTCGTCATCAAGGCGCTCAATAAAGCATGAACGGTTCTCTCAAGCGCGCCGGGGTGATCCTCGGCATACTGATCGCTGGCCTTGCCGCGTTCTTCGCCATGTCCATCGCCGCCCCGCAGGCCTCCATGGCCCAGGAGACGGGCAAGCCGCACTGGGTGCTCGAACTCAAGGACGGCACCGTCGATATCGAGCTGCTGCCCGAGGTCGCGCCCCAGCACGTCGCCCGCGTCATCGAACTGACCAACCAGGGCTTCTACAACGGCATCGTCTTTCACCGGGTGATCGACGGCTTCATGGCGCAGGGCGGTGATCCCACCGGCACCGGCACCGGCGGTTCCAGCCTGCCTGACCTGCCGGCCGAGTTCACCGATACCATCGCGTTCGATCGCGGCATCGTCGCTGCAGCGCGGACCGCCGACCCGAACAGCGCCAACTCGCAGTTCTTCCTCATGTTCGCGCCCGCGCCGCACCTCAATGGCCAGTACACCATCTGGGGTCGCGTCGTGTCGGGCATGGAAGCCGTCGACAAGACCAAGAAGGGCGCGGGCGACCGGCCGGTCGTCGATCCCGACAAGATCATCTCCGCCACCATCACGTACGAATAAGGACAGCTCCCATGGCCTACAAGGACCCGGAAAACACCCTCGTCATCGAAACCACGAAGGGCAAGGTCGTCATCGAGATGCGGCCCGACCTCGCGCCGAACCACGTCGAGCACATCAAGAAGCTGGCCCGCGAAGGCCAGTATGATGGCGTGGTGTTCCACCGCGTGATCGATGGCTTCATGGCGCAGACGGGCGACGTGAAGTTCGGCAATGCAGCCAAGGGCGAGACCTCGCGCGCCGGCATGGGTGGCTCGAGCTACCCCAACCTGAAGCAGGAATTCAACGCCGAGCCGCATACCCGCGGCGTGGTGTCGATGGCCCGCTCGCAGGATCCAAACAGCGCCAACAGCCAGTTCTTCATCGTCTTCGGCGACGCCAAGTTCCTTGATCGCCAGTACACGGTGTGGGGCAAGGTGATCGAAGGCATGGACAATGTCGATCTGATCAAGCGCGGCGAGCCCGTGAAGGATCCCGACTCGATGACGTCGGTGAAGGTCGCGGCGGACATCGCCGAATGATCCGGCAGGCCGCACTCGTCGCTGTGATTTCCGGCGGCCTCTGCGGCCTCGCCACCCCGTCGCTTGCGACGGAGTGGGTCAACTGTGCCGACGCGGCCGGCGCCGCGTCGTTCTCCTACCTTGCCGGCTCGCTCGACGCCCTGTCGATCGTCGGCCTCAACATCTCGGTCGGCGACACGGTCTGGGCCAGCGATGTGGTCTACGGCCCGGGCGACCCGGTTGCCGTGGGCCAGGCCTTCGCCACCGGCGACACGGTGCTGATCGATGCCTACACCCCCGACATGGTCAGCCTTCTGGCCCAGCTCCGCCTGTTCAAGGCCGACGAGGGCGACAGTTACGTCCAGGGCGGCACGCTCCGCCTTCCGGGTTTCGGCGCCTGGGCAGTGTCGTGTTCCGGCCCCTGACCGTAGGTAGCGTCCAGTGAAAGTCGACGCCTTCGATTTCGACCTCCCGGCCGAGAACATCGCGCTCCATCCGGTCGAGCCGCGCGACAGCGCGCGCATGCTCGTCGTCCGCCAGAACGAACCGATGGTCGATGGCCATGTCCGCGACCTGCTGAGCATCCTGCGCCCCGGCGACGTGCTGGTGGTCAACGACACGCGCGTGCTGCCTGCTGAGCTGACGGGTTCGCGCCTTCGCGGCGAACTCAAGGCGGGCGTCAGCTTCAACCTGCACAAGCGCGTCGACGCTCAATGCTGGAAGGCCTTCGCCCGGCCCGCCAAGAAGCTCGACCTCGGGGATCGCCTGGAACTGGGCGACGATGGCAGCATCATCGCCTCGGTCACCGAAAAGGGCGACGCCGGCGAAGTTACGCTGCGCTTCGAACTCGCCGGTGCGCAACTGGACGAGATCATCAAGGCCCACGGCGCCATGCCGCTACCGCCCTATATCGGGCTGAAGCGAGGGCTCGAAGAGCGCGACAAATCCGACTACCAGACCGTCTATGCGCAAAAGGACGGTGCCGTCGCCGCCCCCACCGCGGGGCTGCACTTTACCCCCGAACTGCTGGCTGAACTGACGGCGCTCGGCGTCACCATCGAGCGCGTAACGCTGCATGTCGGGGCAGGGACCTTCCTGCCGGTGAAGGCCGACGACACCGCCGACCACAAGATGCACGCCGAGTGGGGCGAACTTCCCGCCGACGTGGTCGACCGCATCCTCGCCGCCAAAGCGAAGGGCGGCCGCCTCGTCGCCGTCGGCACGACCAGCCTGCGCCTGCTCGAAACCGCCTCGCGCGACGGCGAACTGAAGCCCTTCACCGGCGACACCGACATCTTCATAACCCCCGGCTACCGCTTCAACGCCGTCGACCTGCTGATGACCAACTTCCACCTGCCACGCTCGACCCTCTTCATGCTGGTCAGTGCCTTCGCCGGCTTCGAGACGATGCACGCCGCCTACCGGCACGCCATCGCGGACGGCTACCGGTTCTACTCGTACGGCGACAGTTCGCTGCTGTTCCGGGCGAAGTAGAAGCAGCGAATCGGACTCGCAGACTTGCAGAATGACGGCTACTGTTCAGTCAGTAGATGGGGGCAAGTATGGGATGGTTGTCTGGCCTCTTCGGTGGCAAGCCAACAAAGATCGTTCATCTTGAGGGAGATGGAGATTTTGAATGCGAGGTAGTGGGTGAGAGTCACTATCAAGCTGCTCTCGCGCAGATCACTGGCGGCAAGACAAAAGACGGCCATGAGTTTGAGTGCACTGCGCTCCTCACGCTTGAGCCGGATAACCCGAACGACAAGAACGCTGTATTCGTTACGATCGACGGACTGAAGGTAGGCTACCTCAATCGACAACACGCCAAAGCGATGACCGCCATATTTCGCAAGCACAAGCTTGGTGGCGCACATGCAACAGCGGTGATAGTTGGCGGATGGACAGGGCGCGCTGGGCGCAAGTCGGATGGCCACTACGGGGTCAAGCTGGACATCCCCGTCTAGCGATCGGCACTTTGCTTAGGCCGAAGCCTTCAACCCCTGCGCATCCTGCGCCGCAACCGCCGCCGGCACGCCGAACAGGTCGTACTCATCCGAGTCCGTCACCGTCACCGACACCATGTCGCCGACCTTGATGCCCTCGGCCTCATGGATGATCACCGCACCGTCGATCTCCGGCGCGTCCCACTTGGAGCGCCCGACCGCGCGGCCCATCTCCGGCTGCACGTCGTCGACCAGTACATCGATGGTGCGGCCAACCTTCTTGCTCAGCACATGCGCCGAGATGTCCTGCGCCACTTCCATCAGCCGCTCGTAGCGGTCGCGTTTCACTTCATCGGGGACGATGCCCTCGATGTCGTTGGCGGGGGCGCCGGTCACAGGCTCGTATTCGAAGCAGCCGATGCGGTCGATCTCGGCCTCTTCCAGCCAGTCGAGCAGGAACTCGAAGTCCTCGTCGGTCTCGCCGGGGAAGCCGACGATGAAGTTGGAGCGGATGGCGAGGTCGGGCGCAATCGCGCGCCAGGCCTTGATCCGGTCGAGCGTCTTCACCTGGTTGGCGGGGCGGCGCATCAGCTTGAGCACCGACGGGGAGGCGTGCTGGAACGGAATATCGAGGTAGGGCAGGATCTTGCCCTCGGCCATCAGCGGGATGACGCTGTCGACATGCGGATAGGGGTAGACGTAGTGGAGGCGGGTCCACACGTCCATCTTGCCCAGTTCCTCGGCCAGCGTCTGGAAGCGCGCTTCCACGTCGCGGCCACGGAACTTGCTCGTCGCGTATTTGGTATCGACGCCGTAGGCTGAGGTGTCCTGCGAGATCACCATGATCTCCTTGACGCCCGTCGCCACCAGCCGCTCCGCCTCGTACAGCACCGAAGCGATCGGACGGGACACAAGGTCGCCGCGGATCTGGGGGATGATGCAGAAGGTGCAGCGGTTGTTGCAGCCCTCGGAAATCTTCATGTAGGCGTAGTGGCGCGGCGTTAGCTTCAGCCCGGCCTCCGGCACCAGGTCGAGGAACTTGTTGGGCACCGGCGGCAGATGCAGGTTCACCGCGTTGACTACATCCTCGTACTGGTGCGGGCCGGTGACGGCCAGCACGCTCGGATGCGTGTCGCGGATCATCTGCTCCTCGACGCCGAGGCAGCCGGTAACGATCACCCGGCCATTGGCGCCGACCGCCTCGCCGATCGCCTCGAGGCTTTCCTTCTTGGCGCTGTCGAGGAAGCCGCAGGTGTTCACCAGCACGATGTCCGCGCCTTCATAGTCGCGCGAGAACGCATAGCCCTGCGATCTGAGCGTCGTCATGATGCGTTCGGAGTCGACGAGCGCCTTGGGGCAGCCGAGGCTGACGAGGCCGATTTTCGGGGCTTGGGTCATGGGGGCGTGCCTATACGCCAATCGGCAGAAAAAGCAATCATCGGTGCTTTGCGATCAAGGCAGGGCAGCCCTGATCACGCGTTCTCACGATTAAGTCAGGTTACCGAACGTTCATTTGACTGGAAACCTGAGAGTCAGGCTCTGGTTTTTGCGCCCACTTCCGCGGCGTCAACGGAAAACCAGACCATGAATTTCGACTCCATCAGCCGGTATCGGCCACAGGCATTATCGGTCCTGCGCATTGTCACGGCGCTGCTCTTCATCGCGCACGGCACGCAGAAGCTGTTTGCCTTTCCCGCTGGCCAGATGCCGGGGCCGGTTGAGTATGTCTCGCTGATGGGGCTCGCCGGCTTCCTTGAAGTTTTTGGCGGCCTCGCAGTGCTCGTGGGCATCTTCACCCGGCCAGTCGCCTTCGTTCTGTCGGGCATGATGGCCGTGGCCTACTGGATGGCGCATGCTCCTGCCAGCCTCTATCCGGTCAACAATGGTGGCGACGCCGCAATCCTGTTCTGCTTTGTGTTCCTCTACCTCGTCTTCGCCGGCCCGGGGCCGTGGAGCGTGGACGCGGCACGCGGCAAGGCCGTGTGACTGTCGGGACGTGTGCCCGTTCAAATGGAAAGGCCGCCTTTCGGGGCGGCCTTTTCGTTTCAGATGTCCGGCTTGTCCGGCGCCGGCGGAACCACCGGTGCCCGCCTGGCGGTCCGGCGCGGGGAGGGCGAGATTTCGTCCTCCACCTCGGTCTCGGTATAGTCGTCGGCCTCCGCGGCGATGTCGTGGATGGCGTCACGCACCTCGTCGATCAGCGAGCCCGAGAGCCGCGACACTGCCACCGTGCGAGTCGCCGCCTCATTGGCCTTGAAGAAGACCAGCAGCACCTCGCAGATCACCCGCAGCGCGATCAGCCCGAACGCGCCGAAGACCGCAATCTCGAACAGGCCCCAGAGTCCGTCGCCGAAGGTCCGCCCGAAGGTTGCGAACAGGTGACCCACCGCCCACAGCAGCAGGGCGAACATGCCAACCCCGTACAGCACCGGCACCAGCTTGGGTGACAGGATCGTCTCCAGCCGGAACAGCGTCGGCGAGAGGAAGATCTTTTTCAGGTCATCGAGCGTCATGGCCGGGGCCCCTGTGCTGGCAGTATGGCAGGAATCGTCTCAGTCCAGAAAATGCGGTGCTCACGCCGCGCTTACAAGGCCTTCCGGATTCGTCGCCATTGTCGGTCCGAACCGCCGCTCAAACGCCGACCGCAGCGCCATGTCCACTTCGGCCATCGAGGCGAGCTGCCCGAGGTCTTCGAAGCTGGTCACGCCCTGGTCAGAAATCCCGCATGGCACGATGCCCGCGAAGTGGTCCAGCGCCGGATGCACGTTGATGGCGATGCCGTGGAAGCTCACCCAGCGGCTCACCCGCACGCCGATTGCCGCCACCTTGTCCGCGCGCCCAGGCCCCTTGTCGGACCGCCGCACCCACACCCCGATCCGCCCGTCGATCCGTTCGCCCCGGATGTTGAACGCCGCGAGCGTGTCGATCACCAGCCCCTCGAGCCCCTGCACAAGGCAGCGCACGTCGCGACCGCGCTGCCTCAGGTCGAGCATGAAGTAGACCACCCGCTGCCCCGGCCCATGGTAGGTGTACTGCCCGCCGCGACCGGCGTCGTAGACCGGAAACCGGTCGGGCGCGAGCAGGTCCCCGGCCACCGCCGATGTCCCCGCCGTGTAGAGCGGCGGATGCTCCAGCAGCCACACCTGCTCACCCGCCTCGCCGGCAGCAATCGCTGCGGCGCGCGCCTTCATCGCCTCGAGCGCTTCGGGGTAGGGAACGAGTGCATCGGAGATTCGCCACTCCACCGGCACTCCGTCCGTGCGCCACAGCTTGGTGCCGGTGTCGCAAATCGGGTCAGTTGTTAACGCTTCGGTAAGCATGGGCAGCCGATGCTCGCTGGTAGTTTGGGGGCGACGGCTGATTCAGCCGGGCCGGTTCGTTTGTGGTCTATGTATGAAGACTCTAGACAGTATTGAAGTCGATATCACGGTGGAGTTGGGGGCGGCGCGGATGCCGATCCACCACCTGCTGCGCATGGGCCGCGGCGCCGTGATCGAGCTCGATACCTCCGAGAACGACCCGTTGCGCGTCTACGCCAACAACACCCTCGTAGCCCGCTGCGAGGTGAAGGTCGAGGATGGGCACCTCAGCGTCGAGATCACCGAGAAGGTCCGCCGCCCCGCCTGAGTATCCACAGGAGGTTAAGGCGCATCTTTATGCTTGCGCCGCCCGAAGCCCGTTGCTACACGCTGCCTCGCTTCGCCGCTTCGCGGTGTTGCTTCTACCACTGGCGTGCGGTCGTGGCGGAATTGGTAGACGCGCAGCGTTGAGGTCGCTGTATCGCAAGATGTGGAAGTTCGAGTCTTCTCGACCGCACCAATGGCTCTCAGGTTGAGCCACGATAGAAAGCCCGCGCAAGCGGGCTTTGTCGTTTCCGGGGCTCAGTGCGGCGGTGCCGTCTCCCCGGCGGCCTTCTCCTCTTCGGCGCGGGCCTGGGCGTACCCCAGCATCAACCCGGCGAGCGCACCGGCGATGGCGGCGACCACCAGCATGATCAGGCCGGGCATGATCGCCCCGACAATCGCCGGCGGGGTACCCTCCGGCGGGGCGACCTCAGGCGGTGGCGCAAACATCGCGCCGAGCGGCATCAGCACCAGCGCAATCAGCCCTAACACTGCCAGCATCGACGCCAGCATCAGCAGCTTGCCCCCGACATCCTCGGAAAGTGTTTCGCGGTGTATGGTCATCGTCCGGTCCTCCTCGCGTCAGGCAGAGTGCGACCGGGCGTCGCCGATCGTCAATCCGCCAACGGTCGGAGTGGGCGTGCTACTTCCGGGACGGCTTCGGCGACGCAGCCGGCTTCGCCGTTGAATTGGCAGGCGTGGGCAGGGTAACCGGCCTCGGCGGGAAGAACAGGTCCATGATGGCCATCAGATGATCTCCTCGAGGTGGAAGTTGCGTGCCACCGCGTGATCGCGGAGGCCGAAGGCCGGCAGGCGGCCGGGCACGATGGCATCGGCCACGGCCTTCGTATCGTGCGCGTCGGTGGCATCCACCACCACGCGAATGAAGGGCTCGACCATGCCGCGATTGAGCTTCTCGTTGAGCTCGAACAGCAGCACTCGCACATTGCCGCGCGAATCGCAGGCAATGCACTCGGTGCCCGGTTCATGGGCGTGCATTGGCGCATCGAGATGCACCACGGCGGTATCGCGGCCGCCGAAGCGAGATAGTGCCGCCTTGTCGGTCACCACCGTCACGGGGAACGACCGGGCGCGGCGGGCATACGGGGCAGAGGAAAGAGCGTCGCTCACACCGCCACCTTGTCCGCGCTCGGCGTGTAGTTCAGCACCGGCCCGAGCCAGCGCTCGACCTCGCGCACCGCCATGCCCTTGCGCCTGGCGTAGTCCTCGACCTGGTCGCGCTCCACCTTGGCGACGCCAAAATAGAAGCTCTCCGGGTGGCTGAGATAGATGCCCGACACCGACGAGCCCGGCCACATCGCGTAGCTCTCGGTCAACTCCACCCCGATCCGCTGTTTGGCGTTGAGCAGGTGGAACAGCGTGGTCTTTTCGGTGTGGTCGGGCTGCGCCGGGTAGCCGGGAGCAGGGCGGATGCCCTGGTACGGCTCGCCGACCAGCTCATGCGGCGCAAACGTCTCCGCGGCACCATAGCCCCAGAACTCCCGCCGCACCCGCTCGTGCATCTGCTCGGCAAGCGCTTCGGCGAAGCGGTCGGCCAGCGCCTTGATCAGGATCGACGAATAGTCGTCGTTCTTCCGCTCGAAGCGCTCGGCGATCAGGTTCTCCTCGAGCCCTGCCGTCACCACGAAACCTCCGAGGTAGTCGGGGAAACCCTCGGGCGCCACGAAATCAGCGAGCGCCATGTGCGGCTTGCCGCCGGTCTTGCTCAACTGCTGGCGCAGCGTGAAGAAGGTCGCGAGCTGCTCCTTGCGATCCTCGTCGGTGTAGAGCCGGATGTCGTCGCCGACCTGGTTGGCGTGCCAGAAGCCGATAACCGCCTTGGGGCGGAACCAGTTCTTCTGGATCACCTGCGCCAGCATGTCCTGCGCATCGGCCCAGAGCTGCCGCGCCGCCTCGCCCTGCTTTTCGTCCTCGAGCAGCGCCGGATAGCGCCCCTTGAACTCCCAGGCCTGGAAGAACGGCGTCCAGTCGATGTATTTGGCGATCTGCGCCAGGTCGAAAGTCTCGAATACCCGCGTGCCGAGGAAGCTCGGCTTGGGCGGCACGTAGTCATCCCACTTCGGGTTGAACCGGTTGGCCCGCGCTGCCGCCAGCGACGTCCGCTGCTTTTCGGCTTCGGACTGCCGGTGCTTTTCGGCCAGCTTCTCGTACTCGGCCTTCACGTCGGCGACATAGGCCGGCCGCTGCTCGCCCGAGAGCAGCGAGGACACCACGCCCACGGCGCGGCTGGCGTCATGCACATGCACCGTCGGCCCGCCGTGATACTGCGGGTGGATCTTCACCGCCGTATGCACGCGCGACGTGGTCGCGCCGCCGATCAGCAGCGGCACGGTGAAACCCTCGCGCTCCATCTCCTCGGCGACATGCACCATCTCGTCGAGCGACGGGGTGATGAGGCCCGAAAGCCCGATGACGTCGACATTTTCTCGCTTCGCCGTTTCGAGAATCTTCGCCGTCGGCACCATCACGCCGAGGTCGATGATCTCGTAGTTGTTGCAACTCAGGACCACGCCGACGATGTTCTTGCCGATGTCGTGCACATCGCCCTTCACCGTCGCCATCAGGATCTTGCCCGCCGACTTCCGGCCGGTGGCGTTGCCGTCGGCGTTCTTCTCCGCCTCCATATAGGGGAGCAGGTGGGCCACGGCCTGCTTCATCACGCGGGCCGATTTCACCACCTGCGGCAGGAACATTTTTCCGCTGCCGAACAGGTCGCCGAC
>CAMDAL010000133.1 GCA_945888565.1 Devosia equisanguinis
GGTCCGCCAGTCGGTCGCGCTCCTCCTGCGAGGGGCCGGCGAGGAGGGCGATCTGTGCGGGTTTGACGAGGTCGAGGGACATGGCGTCCTGGCAGGTTGCGGGGATGACGTCCCGCTACTAGTCACCGTGGATGTCGCTGAAATGACGCCCGTGTCCGCCCCTTCGCCCTTGCTCCTTGCGGCCCACGCACGCTAGACACCCGCGAACCACATATCCGGGGGAGCCTCATGTCCGAATTCGCCGTCTATCCCAGCCTCAATGGCATGCCCGTCGTCATTTCCGGCGGCGCCTCGGGTATCGGCGAGGGCATTGTCCGCGCGTTCGCCGCGCAGGGCAGCAAGGTCGGCTTCGTCGACATCGCCGAAGAGGCCGGCCGCAAGCTCGAGGCCGAACTCAACGCTGCCGGCGCCACGGTGACGTTCGCCCGCTGCGATATCACCGACATCGCCGCCTACCAGTCCACCATCCGCAGCTTCGAGGCTGCGCACGGTCCGGCCCTGGCGCTGGTCAACAACGCCGCCAACGACCTCCGCCACAAGTGGGAAGAGGTGACGCCCGAGTTCTGGGACCAGTCGATCGCGGTGAACGCCAAGCACGCGTTCTTTGCCGCCCAGACGGTCCTGCCCGGCATGGTTGCGGCGCAGCGCGGCTCGATCATCAATTTCGGCTCGATCAGCTGGATGATCCTTACCGGCAACCTTGCTGCCTACACCGCCTCCAAGGCCGCCATGCACGGCCTCTCCCGCTCGCTTGCCCGCGACGTCGGCAAGCACGGCATCCGCGTCAACACGCTGGTGCCGGGCTGGATCATGACCGAACGGCAGCTGACCCACTGGGTCGACGATACCGCCAACCGCCTGATCGACGAGCAGCAGGCTCTCGCCGGCCGTCTCTACCCGGCCGACATCGCCCGCATGGCGCTGTTCCTCGCCGCCGACGACTCCAAGATGATCTCGGCGCAGGATTTCGTGGTGGATGGCGGCTGGGCGCACGGCTGATTTCCGGGCGGTTCCGGACTAAGCTGACACCGAACTGCCGCATTCGCTGGCAAGAAGGGCGAAAGACCCAACGGGGGACGTCAATGAAGACCAAAATCCTGCTCGCCGGCCTCGCCGCTTTGTCGCTGAGCGCCTGCACCTCGATCAACCCCTATACCGGGGATTCGCAGCTCTCCAACACCGCCGGCGGCACGCTGGTCGGTGCGGGCGGCGGGGCGGTGGTCGGCGCCATCCTCGGCGGGGCCACCGGCAACGATCCGCGCGTTGGCGCACTCATCGGCGCCGGTATCGGCGGCCTCACCGGCGCGGCGATCGGCTCCTACATGGACCAGCAGGAAGCGGAACTGCGCGCGCAGTTGCGGGACACCGGCGTGTCGGTCACCCGTCAGGGCAACCAGATCATCCTGAACATGCCCTCGAACATCACTTTCGATACCGACTCTTCGCGGGTGAAGCCCCAGTTCAACGAGACGCTGATCTCGGTCGGCCTGGTACTCAGGAAGTTCGACAAGACCCTTGTCGATGTCTACGGCTACACCGACTCCACCGGCTCGGACGCCTACAACCAGACTCTAAGCCAGCAGCGTGCCGTTTCGGTAGCGACGGTGCTGGCCGGCCAGGGCGTCGTACAGGGCCGCTTCTACATCACCGGCCGCGGCGAGGAGGACCCGATCGCCTCCAACGCCAACGAAGCCGGCCGCGCCCAGAACCGGCGTGTCGAGATCATGCTCTCGCCCATCGCCAAGGGCTGATCGGTCACACCGGCAGGCGGGCCGCCTACTGGCCCGCCGCCTCGCCCTGCGGCGCCGCGGTCGGCGTGCCGGGGATCATCTCGGTGCCGGTATTGCCGCCCAGCATCTGCAGCACCAGCAGAATGGCCGCCATTGTCGCGATGGCGACCAGGCCCAGCCGCCACCAGTTGGTCGGCCCGGTCGCTCCCACGGTCTCTTCCCGCTGGGTTGCAACCTTGATCGAGCTGTCGCCGGGCACCTGAAGCCGCGACCCGTTCTCGTCCACCAACGCATCCACCTTGGCCACTGCCGGGCCGCGAGTCTTCGGGGGCGTGGCCATCAATTGTCCTCCCGCAGGATGGTTTCCTCGCCGATGCCGTTCTCGACATCGAGCTTGACCTCGTCGATCGCCCGGTCGATTTCGCCAGGGCTCAGCCCGAGATCGCGGCTGTTTTCCAGCGCGCCCGTCACCTCCGCCCTGAGCCGTGTGAGCAGGTCGAGCTTCTCCCGCGCCGTCAGCAGCGGGTTGTGCGCAATCTGCAGCGGCATCAGCGCGGTCTGGTTGGCAGTCCTATCCTGAAGCTCTTCGAGGGCCATCGGTTCGTCTCCTTGACGAACGGAAATGGCTGCCCGACCGCAAAGGTTCCGCCGGTCAGGTCGCCGCCCACGCCCTCTTCGCGATGTCGCGGAGCGTCAGCGCCTCGGCCCACCGGTCGGTAAGATCTGCCCCGTCGGGTCCCGAGATGGCGTAGGGTTGTGGCCCGAGCTCGCACACGAAGCTCAGTTCGTCATCCGGCCCGGCGCGACGCTTCCAGTCGGCAAACCCGGTCGTCCACCACGTCGCAAACTGGTCGACCCATGCCGCATGCTGGGGGTAGCCGAGCGGCACCTGCACCTGTTCGCTCGAGGCGACCCGCCCGTGAAAGGCCCAGCAATGCGCGAGGATCGTCGCGATCTGCGCCTCGGTCTCGGCGCTCACCGGCAGTCCGATTTCGCGGCCGACGACATAGTGCGACAGGTCGCCGAGCAGCTTCAGTTCCGGCAGCGCCTCCAGCAGGTCGAGCGTGAACAGCAGGTCGTTGGTCATCCGGTCGCGATGCGTCTCGACCAGCACGTGAAAGTCCACCTGTTCGGCGAGACGCATCCACCCCTCGGCCACCCGCACCGCGTCCGCAAGCCGGCGTGGCCTGAACTGCGGCTGGATGTTGATGTGGTGGACGCCGAACTCGGCGCCCCACTCGAGCGCCGGCTTCAGGCTGTCGATGTCGGTCGGAAAACACAGCCCCTCGACCACCAGCCCGGCCGACCGGGCGAGCCCCGATACCTGCTGCGCCGCCCCGCGCTCCAGCCACAGCGACCCCAGCCCGTCGAACCCCGCCGCGGCGATCATAGCGACGTTTTCCTCGAGCGATCGCTGCGCCGGCGCACCCTTGAGCCCGTCCATCGCCCACAGCGATTGCAGCACCAGCAGCTTCTGCACGGGTATTCTCCTTCACCTTTGTCGCGCGGACGCTACCGGCGCGCCGTCATCCCCGCAAGCCGCTCCCCCCGGTTCAGAATTGCACTCCGGGGGGCTTCCTTGTTGTCGCCACGATCACCACATGTGTTCTCTTGAAGCGCGACAGACCGGAGTGTGCTACGTGGTAGCGATGCCTTGGAATTCGACGCCGCCATCGGCGAACACCCGCGGGTTCGACTCTGCCCACCCCGTGCTGGGCCGCGCGCAATCCGGCATCGGCTTCGATGTCACCGACGTGGCGCTCGAGCAGGTGCTGCGCAGCGTCGTCTCGTCCCGCCCCGATCTGGCCGAGGCCAGCACCGAGGAGGCCGCGGTGGTGATCTCCGATCGGCCGGCCGGCGAGGCAGACTTCGCCCCGCACGTCCGCGTGCTGCGCATCGGTGCCGACCAGCCCGGCCGCAATGTTCTCGATACGCTCGATCCGAGCCTTGTGCTCGCCGCCGCCACGCTGCTCGCCGCCGGCTACGCGCTCGATCGCGAACGCATCACCACGCGCGACCCGTCGGCGCCGCTGCCCAACCTCAGTGCGCGCGAGCGCCAGGTCGCCGAACTGCTGGTCGATGGTGCATCGAACAAGGTGGTGGCGCGCGCCCTCGATATCTCGGTGCACACCGCCAAGTTCCACGTCACCGCCATCCTCGAAAAGCTCGGCGCCCGCAACCGCGCCGATGCCGTCGCCATCATCCTCCGCGAGGGGTTGGTCGCGATCTGAGTGTTTGCCGTTCTTGAGACGCCGAGGCTGGGAGTGCTCCTCCACCGCGAAGCGGGGGAGGGGGACCAGCCGTAGGCTGGTGGAGGGGGCGTCCAGCGTGGCCGCGACCAACTTCTCACCCGGAACAAGACCGGCAGGATCATCTCCCTGCCGGTCGAGTCTCAGCGAACCCGCTTCTTCACCCCTTGATGCCCGCCGACAGCGTGATCGCCTGGGTCACCTTCCGCTGGAAGATCAGGTAGGCCAACGCCACTGGCAGGCTCGCGAGCACCGCACCCGACAGCACCCGGGCATAGGCCACACCGAACGTGTCCTGCACGGCCGAGATACCCACGGTCACCGTCATCATCTTCTCGTTCTGCGCGACGAGGAACGGCCACAGGAACGAGTTCCACGCCCCGATAAAGGTGATGATCGCCAGCGCCGTGGTCACGCCCCAGTTCATCGGGATGAACATCCTGAACAGCAACTGGAACTCGTTGGCCCCGTCGATCAGCGCCGCCTCGCGGTACTCGCGCGGCATCGAGTCGAAGAAGTTCTTGTAAACGATCACCGTCACCGGCGTGATCAGCATCGGCAGGACCATGCCGGCATGCGTGTTCAGCAGCTTGACTTCGGCGATGATGATGAAGTGGTTCACGATCAGCGCCGAGACCGGCACCATGAAGCTGGCCAGAACCGTGTACCAGAGCAGCTTCCGTCCGGGGAATCGCAACTGGGAGATGGCGTAGCCGGCACAGGCAGACATTATCAAGGCCAGGACCGTCACCGAGACCGAGGTGATGATCGAGTTCACGTACCAGATCGGCAGGTTCGAGTTCTGGATGACGAAGGCGTAGCCTTCAAGGTGAATGGCCTCCGGGAGGAGGTCCAAGCCCTTTCGCACCGCCTCTTCGTCCGTCTTGAAGCTGGTCGCCAGGGCCCAGTAGACCGGGAAGAACCAGATGGCCGCGAATGCCGCAGTCAACAGGTTGAGCACCCAGTTGCCCGGATCGAAATAGCCTGGGCGGCGGCCGGCCAGGCGGATCGGCGAGCCAGAAATAACGTCGCTCATTTGTTGCCTCCACGAGCACGCAGCAACTGGAACTGCAGCAGCGAGAATCCGACCACGATCACAAACAGCGCCACCGCGATGGTGGCGGCGTAGCCACCGGAGTTCTTCTGGAAAGCCTGCTCGTAGATGAGTTGCACCAGCACCATCGTCGACTGGGTGCGGCCGCCTTGGGCGAACAGGTACACCTGGTCGAAGATCTTCAGCTGCAGGATGAGCTGGATAGTCAGGCAGAGCACCGTAACCGGCCAGATCAGCGGCCAGGTGATGTTTCTGAACACCTGCCAGCGCGTGGCGCCATCAAGCGCTGCTGCTTCATAGAGTTCGCGCGGGATGTTCCGTAGCCCGGCGAGGAACAGCAGTATGGAGAACCCGTTCGTCCACCAGATGGTAAGAAGCGCCGCCATCGGCATGAACCACGGCAGCGTGCGCCACACGTTCACCCGCTTGCCGGCGAACGGCTCGATGATGAGCTGCGCGATACCGAACTGCAGGTTCAGCATCCAATCCCAGATCAGGTAGACCACCGTAACGGGCAGGATGTACGGCAGGAAGAACGCGGCGAGGATGATGCTCTGCACCCAGCCACCGAGCCGGCTGACCATCAGCGCGATGATCATCGCGACGGCGGTGCCCGGAACGACGGTGAGCAGCACGAAGTAGGACGTATTCCAGATTGCGGTCCAGAATGTCTTGTCGTTGAACATCCTGATGTAGTTATCGAAGCCGACCCAGGTGCCCGCGCCGATGAGCGGGGACTTGGTGAAGCTCATCTGCAGCATCTGCAGCGTTGGGTAGATGAACATCCACCCGAAAATCAGAACGAAGGGCGCAACCAGTACGGCTGCCACCATGTATTCGCTCCGGCGGTTCTTGGTCGTCATGGATCGTCCCCGGCGTCCGCAAGAAGGAACCGGCCGGTCCCTGGGAACCGGCCGGCGGCATCAGCAGATCACAGTGCGTCGAGGGACGCCTTCATCTCGTCGACAGCCGTCTTCGCATCGACTTCGTTGTTCATCGCTGCGGCAAACGCGTTGCCGGCAGCGTCGAACAGCGGCGAGGCGACGCCGGCATTGACAGACTTGGGATCGAAGACCTGGTTGGCGGTCAGCTTGGCGTAGGTCGCCTGCGGCTGCATCGCCTTGTACTCATCGGAGGACTGGACCGCGATGTTGGCCGGAACGTGACCGGCGGTGGCCCAGAACAGCGACTGTTCCGACATCCACTTGATCACTTCGAGCACCGCGGCGTGCTTCTCCGGGGTGACGGTCTTGCCGGCATTGTTCGGGATCGCGAACGCATGCGAGTCGGCATAGGTGCACGGACGGTCGAACAGCACCGGCAGCTCGATGGCGCCCCAGTTGAACAGTTTGCCCTGGGCTTCGAGGTCGGTCATCGTGGGGACTTCCCACACGCCGTTGATCATCGTCGCCGCTTCACCCGAGGTGAACAGCGCCACGGCCGACGGGTAGTCGGTGTACTCGGGCGTCACGCCTGCCTTCACCCAGTCCGCCACGACCTGCACCGCGTTGGCGAGCTTGTCGAGGTTGTCACCCGGCAGCCAGTCGCCGTCAGTGCCGATCACGCCGTTCTGCTGGCAGAGGTAGGAGTAGATGGTGCGGAAGGCGAAACCACCGTCTGCAGTGGTCATGGCGAGGCCATACTGGGTACCGCCATCCTTGAGCTTCTGCAGCGCGGCCAGGAAGTTGTCCTTGCCGTCGAGACCGGTCGGCAGGCCGTCGGCGCCGATCAGGCCGGCCGCTTCGAGCTTGTCCTTGTTGTAGTAGAGCACGATCGGGTGGGTATCGAACGGCACGGCATACTGCTTGCCCTCGACGTTCACCGCCTCAAATGTCTCTTTGGCGAAGCTGTCGGGGCCGAGGCCCATCGCTGCCCAGTCCTCGGCCGTCAGCTCGGAGAGCGTGCCCTGGCTCACGGCCAGCGGAATGCGCGAGGCGTGGTAGGTCATGATGTCGGGGCCTTCGCCCACGGCGGCCGAGGTCTGCACCTTGGTGTAGAACGGCACGCCCCAGTCGAGCGTCGTGCCCTGGATCTCGATCTTGCCGGCGTTCTCGGTGTTGAAGTCCGAGATGAGCTTCTTCATGCGGACGCCGTCGCCGCCACCCAGGAAGTCCCACCACACGACCGTCTCGGCAGCGCTGGCGATCGACACGAACGACATCAGCGCCGTCGAAACGAGCGCGGTTCTCAAAAGAGCTTTCATAGACATATCCTCCCATCGGGTCGCGTCGTTGCGCGCCCTTGCCGAAATGCTAGCGTATGGCAACCGGCTGTCAACGGGATTTGTGATACAAATCAGCTTACCGAATATCCGGTTCAGTCGCCCGTCCGCCGCACTGGCAGAAGTTTGTGGCCTATGCAGCCAAAAACACCCTCACCAGCATGAAAAAAGCCTCCGGCGCACCCGTGAGGATACGTCGGAGGTTCCAGGGAGGAAGGCGTGTCGGGTCAGACTTTGACGCGGATCATCTGGTACGAGTAGGGCGGCAGCTTCGCGCTGAGCTGGCCGTTGCCGACCGAGGCGCCGCTGCCCTTGCGGGGCGCCACTTCGGTCTGGTTCGCTGCGGTGTTCACCGCCTCCAGGTTGGAGTGGGTCATCACCTGGTGGTCGACGATCGTGCCGCCGGCAAACCCCTGCAGGCTGATGTCGATGTCGATGCTCTCCGAGCTGTGCCGGTTGACCAGGAAGAAGGTCAGCATGCCTTCCTCCTCGTTGTGCACGCCCGAAACGTCGACATAGGCGGTCTTGGCCGAGTGCGCGCACTCATAGGTCGGGGAATCGACCAGCAGGTTCAGCGCCGTACCGCGGCCATAGACCGAGGCGAAGTAGTACGGATAGTAGATCGTCTGCGCCCAGGCCGGACCGCCCTTTTCGGTCATGATCGGAGCGATCACGTTGACCAGCTGCGCGATGCACGCGATCTTCACCACGTCCGACCGGCGGATGAACGTGTTGAGGATCAGGCCGACCATCAGCACGTCTTCGAAGTTGTAGATATCCTCGAGCAGCCCGGGGGCATGCGGCCAGCCGCTGTCGCCGTTGAGTATCTCGCGGTCCTTCTTGTTGGAATGGTACCACACATTCCACTCGTCGAATGAAATGTAGATATCCTTCTTCGACTTCTTCTTCGCCTTCACCTGCTTGATGGTGGAGGCAACGGTGTCGATGTAGGTGTCGAGCTTCTCGCTGAGGCCGAGGAAGTTGCCGGTATGCTTTTCCGGATTGCGGAAATACATGTGCAGGCTGATGTAGTCGACCTGCTCATAGGTGTGCTCGAGCACGATCCGCTCCCAGTCCGGGAACGTCGCCATGTCCGAGTGCGAGGAGCCGCAGACGATCAGTTCCAGCGACTTGTCGAACATGCGCATGGCGCGCGCCGTGTTCGCCGCCAGCTTGCCGTACTCGTCGGCGTCCTTGTGGCCGACCTGCCAGGGGCCGTCCATCTCGTTGCCGAGACACCACATCTTGACGTTCCACGGCTCCATGCGCCCGTTCTTGATGCGCAGGTCGCTCCAGTAGCTGCCGCCGGGATGGTTGACGTATTCGAGGAAGTTGCGGGCCTCGTCGACGCCGCGTGAACCGAGGTTCACCGCCAGCATCATCTCGGTGCCGACCGTCGCGCACCAGTCGGCGAACTCGTGCACGCCGACCGCGTTGCTTTCCGACGTGTGCCAGGCGAGGTCGAGCCGCACCGGGCGCTGCTCGCGCGGGCCGATGCCGTCTTCCCAGTTATAGGCCGAAACGAAATTGCCGCCGGGGTAGCGCACCACCGGTACGTTGGCATCCTTGACCAGCTTGGCCACGTCGCCGCGCATGCCGTTCTCGTCTGCCGTGGGGTGGCCGGGCTCGTAAATGCCCTCGTAGATCGCCCGCCCCAGATGTTCGAGGAATGCCCCGTACACACGGTCGTCGATCTTGGCTATGGTGAAGTCCTTGTGCGCCGTCGCCGTCGCCCGCATGCCGTCCTCCCTGAGTGGTGCAACCCACTTTTCTGATCTATATCGCATCTATTGATATGAGGCTGCCGTCCCCGTCAAGGCAGATTTTCTGATCGCTGACAGACAGCTACTGGCGCCACCCCGGAACGGTGCGGTGCAAGGCGCTCAATCGTCAATTTCGAGCCGCAGCACGATGTCCTGGTCGTAGTTGCCGAAGCCGCGGCCGAAAATATTGATGCCGCCCGGATGCCTGGCGTCCGGCTTCACGCCGATCCGCAACCGGATCGAGTGGTGCGTGTCGAGATCAAGATCCTTGAGCGACACCGGCGAGATCTTCATTCCATCGACAAACGTTCCGGTGTCGTTGACGCGGAACGCCTTGAGCTTTCCGTACTGGCTGCCCTTCAGCTTCCACCAGTCTGGCGTGTAGACGCCGCGCTTGTCGCCGAAATCGCCCGGTGACGTCCAGGTGCCGATATCGAGCCCGTTGATCGATACAGTGATGTCGCTCGGCCAGTCGGCGCTGGTGCCCGGCACTTCCGAACTCAGTTCGACCGAGAACTCGACCGAAGTGATTTTGTGCTGCGCCAGCCGGGCATTGTTGGGAAACTGGTACTCCACATAGCCGCGGGTGAACCAGATCAGCCCGGCCTTCATCCGGTCCGGGTCGAGGAAGGTGTCGGGCACGTCGAGCAGCCCGACAATCCCCTCGGACGAGCAGAGCCCGCACGGCGCCGATACATCGCAGCTGGTGTAGAGCCCCAGCGGCATCGCCACCTCGATCGCCTTCGACTTCAGCGGCGTGATGTCTTCCTTGAACATCACCAGCACTTCATCGAACAGCGGATGACAGATCTTCTGGTTGCCCTTGCGCGCCTTCTGCGTCTCGGTCCGCACCAGGCCTGCATCGACCAGCACCTGCATGTTGGACGAGACCGTCGACTGCGGCTGCTTCAGCTTGCCGGCAATGTCGTTGACGTTCATCGCCCCTTCGGTGTGGAGCAGCTTCAGCATGCCGACCCGCACTTCGGAAGCCAGCGCCCGCAAAACATCCGGCCGCTC
>CAMDAL010000134.1 GCA_945888565.1 Devosia equisanguinis
GGTGGCGCGTTAACCGACTAACTCATACATCAGAAGTAATTCAGCGGCCCTGCCTTTTCTCCGCCGTCAAGTGCTGATACCGGGTAGCGTTGTCATCACAATACCGGAGGTGAGGTTCGTCTCACCATGCCCAAGTTCACCAAGCCGTCGAGTTTCGACATAATCGCGCGGATGAAGCAGCTTACCGCCACCGAAACCGATGCAGCGCTCGCCCGTTATCTCGGCATCACGCCGCCCGCGCTGGTGCAATGGCGGGTCAAGAACATCATGCCGATGACCTACTGCATCCAGGTCGCAGAGCAGACCGGCGCCAGCCTCGACTACATCTACCTGGGCATCGAGCGGGAGGCCCGCCAGCTCGGCGAGACCATTGATCACCTGCTGCTGGAACTCGCCCTGCAGCGTCGCCTACCCGAAATCGGAGCCCAGCTGGCGACCCTCGTCGCCGGAGATTACGCCACCATGTTCAATTCCGCATCGACCAAAGCCCAGCGCTCGCGCCTCTCCGTTGAAGCCATGGCGCTCCTCATCTGGCTCGAACAGAAGGGTGGCGAGGCGGAGGACGTCGCGGTCGAAGCCGAGACCGTCAACGAAGCTATCCGCCACGGCCTGCTGCAGCGTGTCACCGCCGGCACCGACGGCGAACTCCTCGTCCTCACCCCCGCCGGCACCGACCTCGCGAGGGCTAGCCAGTAGGCGCCATCCTGGGCAGCGCAGCCCTTCGGCTAGGCCGGCGACACCGGACCTGAGGGAGCAGAACCTTCTGCCTGCCGCTTCCGGCTCACTGATGCCGCCCTGCCCTTCAGAAACGCGATATCCGAAGCTGACTGCGACAGCGCGATCGCGGTTTCATAGGCGGCGAGGCTCTCGTCGAGCTTTCCATCCCGCGACAGCAGTTCGGCCCGGGCGGCGTGGTAGGGCTGGTAGGCGTGCAGCTCGGGCTCGAGGCTGTCGAGCACAGCCAGGGCCCGCACCGGCCAGCCGGCCTCCGACAGGGCGACGGCCCGGTTCAGCCGCACCACGGCAGTGGGCTCGAGGCGCAGCAGGCTGTCGTAAAGCAGCACGATCTGCGCCCAGTCCGACCCGCCTTCCGCCACATGGCAGGCGGCGATGGCGGCCTTGATCTGGTAAGGCCCGGGGGTGCGCCGCAACATCGCGGTCTCGATCAGCGCCAACCCGGCCTCGATCCCCGCCCTGTCCCAGGCCGCCCTGTCCTGTTCGGCGAGCGGCACCGTCACGCCGTCGGTATCGGTCCGGGCGTTCCGGCGGGCATGGGTGATGAGCAGCAGCGCCAGGCACCCCTCGATCTCGGCATCGTCGGGTCGCAGCCGGTTCAGCAGCCGCGCGAGGAAGATCGCCTCTTCGGCCAGGTCGCGTCCGCTGCGGGGGCCGGCGGCGTAACCGGCGGTGAAGATCAGGTAGATCACGGCGAGCACCGATTGCAGCCGTTCGGCCCACGCCTCGGGGCCCGGCACGGCGTAGGGGATCTGCGCAGCGGCGATCTTGCCCTTGGCGCGCGACAGCCGCTGCCCCATCGTCGGCTCGGCATCGAGGAACACGGCGGCGATCTCGGTGGTCGACAGCCCACCGATGGTGCGCAGCGTCAGCGCCACCTGCGACTTCGGCTCGAGCGCCGGGTGGCAGCAGGTAAAGATCAGGCGCAGCCGGTCGTCGGGAATGTCGTCAGGGTCGTCTTCCAGCTCGTCGCGGGTCAGCGGGCGCAGGTCGTCGACCTTGCGGGATTCCGACTTGTGCTGGCGCACCCGGTCGATGGCCTTGCGGTAGGCCGCCTGCAGCAGCCAGCCCTGTGGCGAGTGCGGCAGGCCATTGCGCCCCCAGTGGGTCACCGCGGACACCATGGCGTCCTGGAGGGCTTCTTCGGCCAGCTGGAAATTGCCCAGCCGAGCGATCAGGGCGGAGAGTAGCCGCCCCCGGTCGTCGCGCGCCAGGCTATCGAGAGCCCGGAGAGCGGCGACGGCGCCGGAGGCGGCCGAGGTCATGTTACTGGGCCGCCGGATTGTAGGCCTGCAGCGGGCGCACCTCGACGGTGCCCCAGGCGGCCGATGGCACCATCGCGGCGTAGCGCAGGGCGGCGTCGAGATCGGGAACCTCGATCACATAGTAGCCACCGAGGTGCTCGCGGGTTTCGGCGAACGGCCCGTCCATGGTCTCCACCTTGCCACCGCGCAGTCTAACCGAAGTCGCTGTCTCGATGCCCCGCAGGCCTTCGCCCGACACCATCACCTTGTCGGCTTTCATGCGTTCGTTGAGGGCCAAGAAGCTTCCCATCATGCCCTCGAAGTCGGGGGTGCCATAGGCGGGTTCGAGGCTCGGGTCGTTGTAGATCAGCAGCATGTATTGCATCTGATTAATCCTTGATTGGAGCGTGTGAGGCGTTGGTCTTGCAGACGGTGAAGGGCTGGGGGATCAGAGGCCGGTGACGATGCGCACCAGGGCGACGGTCAGCACGAGCACGGCGAGGATGTTGGTACCGTTGCCGACGTAGCGCAGCGGGTGGCCGGCATTGTCGATCTTGAGACCGAACGGGTGGGCCAGCCGGCCGATCACCAGCAGCGCCCCGGCGGCGTGCAGCCACAGCGCGTCGGTGCCCTGGGCCTCGGCCAGGATCATCAGCAGCAGGATCAGCGGCACCCATTCGATGAAGTTGCCATGCTGGCGGATCTTCTGGAGCAGCTTCATGTCGCCGGCATCACCGATCGAGCAGCCGATCGCGGAGCGGATCGAGGTCACGCGGATCCACAGGACCAGCCAGATCGGGATCAGGGCGATTGCGTAGAGGGTCGTGGTCGTCAGGGTCATCTCAGTTTCACCAGTTTGGGTTCAGTTATGTCCCAAGGACGAAAGCTGCCGCGGCGTTTTCGACATGGGGCGAATCTTTTTTCGAGATTTTTTTCATCGGCCGTCGATTGGCCCTCCGAGGCCCGTCTCCGTCGCACGCCAGACAGCGAATCTGCTGCCCGGCGCCAGAACAAGTTCCAGCACGGCTGATATTCGAACCACTGAAAATACCGATCTTTCCCGCCTCCTTGTGTCGGCGGCGGCATCGACCTTGCGCCAATGCGCGCTGATTGGACGGACTTATCCCCGCCCCGCGCCCCGCGCGTAACTGCGGACGCAAAAAATCCCGCGCGAGGCGGTCTCACGCGGGATTTCCAGTTCGGCAGTTCTTGAGAGCTGCCTATGCGGTGTCGGGGTCAGACGCGGCTGAGACGGACGGTCTGGCAGAACACGCCCATGCAGCCGTTGACCTTGAGGCTGTCCTCGCCGGTCAGCACCATGGTGCCGTCGTAGATGTCGCCGCCCTGCATGACCGTACCGGTCCACTGGTTTTCAGCCGACTGCTTCCCCTGGACGATCACCTGGTTGAGGTACCCGATGTTCTTGTCGTCCTTGTCACGCAGCCAGATCAGGCGCGCGCACAGGGCGCCTTCGGCGCAGCTGGTGATCTTGTAGCGGCTCTTGCCGTCATGGGCCTGCCAGATGCCGGTCGGGTCGGCGGCGACAGCGAGGACCGGGGTGGTCGCGAGTGCCAGGGCGAGGATGCCTGCGGCGATTTTCTTACCGGGATGCATTGGCAATTCCCTCCTTGAGAGATGCGGGTCGGTTTCGGGTTTGGGTTCTGGAGACCTATATGGACTGAGCGGCTGAATCCTGAATAACCCCACTGTTCATCCACCGTTCAGGAAAGTGGCCAGAACCCCGGCCAAATATGGCAACACTCCTGACTTTCCCGGCTATATCAACCGTTCAGCGCCCATTCGGTTGCCTTAATTCATGCCGGCAAATCGCAGTCACGATTGCGATCACGAGGTCGTGATGTCCGAACTTGCAGGGTAACTGCCGTGAGAGTGCACCGCGACGACGCCATCCGGCCAGAAGCCCGGCACCCCCGGATCACCCCATGTTGCGCCCCGCGCATCCCAGTCGCGCTCTAAGGCCTGCACCAGGCGTCAGCGCCCTGCCCTTGCCCGCAGCTAGATCGTCTCCGGCGGCTCCCAGTTCGGCCAGTCGGCGACGTGGTCTTCCCATTCGCCGGGCTTTACCGAGTGCTCGGGTACTGTGCGGCCGCGGACCGATACGCCGACCAGCTTCACCGATTCCGGATCGCCCGAGACCAGCGGGTGCCACCAGGCCAGACCCTTGCCCTCGGCGATGCGCCGGTAGGCACAGGTCACCGGGATCCACTCGATCGTGCGGACATTCTCGGGCGTCAGCTTGATGCAGTCAGGCACCACCTTGAGGCGGTTCAGGTAGTCGGAGCACTTGCAGCTCTCGCCGTCGAGCAGTTGGCAGCGCACGTCGGACACATAGATATCGCCGGTGTCCTCGTCCTCGAGCTTCATCAGGCAGCAGCGCCCGCAGCCGTCGCAGAGCGATTCCCACTCCACCTCGGTCATTTCCTCGAGCGTCTTTTCTTCCCAGAAGGCCATGCCGTTCCTTATTTGCCGCTGCCCGCGCTTGCACAATGCATCGGCTGATCATATCGAAGCGAACGACTTGCCAATGCGCCACGATCTGCTCAGATTCAAGGCGCAACAATGTGAGCGGCGGCCAACGGAGCGTTCGGTGCAGGATCCGTTCTATCACAAGGAAAAGCGGCGTAAGAAATCGGGCATGCTGGCGGCAGACGCCTGGCTCGATTCCGCGCTCTATGACTTCTGGCAGGCGCTCGGCCGGTGGTACACGTCGGTCGAGGATTTCTTCTCGCGCTTCCGCGTCTCCGGCATCAAGCGCTTCTTCGTCGAGATCGTCTCGGACGGGCTGAGCTTCGGCGCCATCGGCCTCGTGCTGATGACCGCCCTGGCGCTGCCGGCGTTCGATGCCACCGTGTCCGGCCGCTTCAACAAGGCCGAGGATATCTCGGTCGTCTTCCTCGATCGCTACGGCAACGAGGTCGGCCGCCGCGGCATCCGCTCCGACGATTCCGTGCCCCTCGCCCAGTTGCCCGAGTATTTCGTCAAGGCGACGCTCGCCACCGAGGACCGGCGCTTTTACCAGCACTGGGGTATCGATCCCATCGGCACGCTCCGTGCCCTGCTCTCGAACGCCCAGGGCGACAACTCCACCCAGGGCGGCTCGTCGCTCAGCCAGCAGCTGGCCAAGAACCTGTTCCTCACCTCCGAGCGCACGCTCGAGCGCAAGATCAAGGAAGCCTTCCTCGCCATCTGGCTCGAGTGGCACTACTCCAAGGACGAGATCCTCAAGCTGTACTTCGACCGCGCCTACATGGGCGGCGGCAATTTCGGCGTCGCGGCGGCCGCCGAGTTCTATTTCGGCAAGAAGGTCACCGAGGTGAACCTCGCCGAGTCGGCGATGCTGGCCGGCATGTTCAAGGCGCCGACCAAGTATGCGCCGCATGTCGATCTCGCCGCGGCGCGCGGCCGCGCCAACCTGGTGCTCTCCAACCTCGTCGATGCCGGCTACCTCACCGAGGGCCAGGTCACCGCCGCGCGCCGCAATCCGGCGACGCCAGTCGATCGCTCGCACGAGGCGAACTCCCCCAACTATTTCCTCGACTATGCCTTCGAGGAAACCAAGGCGCTGATCGCCACCACCAACACCACCTCGAACAGCTTCGTCGTTCGGACCACCATCGATCCGGTGCTGCAGTCCTACGCCGAGGATGCGGTCACGTCCGTGGTGCGCGAACAGGGTGAGCAGTACCAGGTCGAGCAGGCCGCCATGGTCGTGCTCGAACCCAATGGTTCGATCCGCGCCATGGTCGGCGGCGTCGACTACGGCAAGAGCCAGTTCAACCGCGCCATCGTGCCGAACCGCCAGCCGGGCTCGGCCTTCAAGCTGTTCGACTACGCCACCGCCTTCGAGATGATCCCCGAATACGATCCGGACACGGTAGTTTCGGGCGCCACGCAGTGCATCGGCAACTGGTGCCCGCAGAACTACTCGCGCAACCAGGTCGGCCGCATCAGCCTCATCTCGGCCTTCCAGCAGTCGATCAACACCGTCCCGGTCAACCTGTCGATCAAGACCGGCCGCCAGCCGATCGCCGACTTCGCCAAGAAGATCGGCATCCGCAACGATTTCCCGGTCACCCGCTCGCTCGCGCTCGGCGCCGCCGAGGTCAGCGTCATCGACATGGCCTCGTCCTACGCCGCCTTCG
This sequence comes from Devosia equisanguinis, assembly GCA_945888565.1. Taxonomy (GTDB): domain Bacteria; phylum Pseudomonadota; class Alphaproteobacteria; order Rhizobiales; family Devosiaceae; genus Devosia_A; species Devosia_A equisanguinis_A. The sequence continues at coordinate 6,143 of CAMDAL010000134.1, forward strand.
CCAACCACGGCTACAAGACCCCGGCCTTCGGCATCACCCGCATCACCACCACCGCCGGCGATGAACTCTTTGACGCCGACCCCGATGCCAACCGCGAGCGCGTCGTCTCCGAGCGCACGGTGCAGTACATGAACCGCATGATGCGCGGTGTGGTCGAAGCCGGCACCGGCCGCCGCGCCCAGATCGAAGGCGTGCCCTCGGTCGGCAAGACCGGCACCACCTCTTCCTACCGCGATGCGTGGTTCTGCGGCTTCACCGGCAACTACGTGGCGGCGGTCTGGTTCGGCAACGACAACTACGCCGTCACCAACGATCTCACGGGCGGCACGCTGCCCACCATCGCGTGGCAGAAGTTCATGGCCTACGCGCACACCAACATCGAGATCAAGCCGGTCGACGGCGTCGATTTCGAGCCAGCGCCGTTCGTCATCGCGGAGGCCAGCCCGGCTGCGCCGGAGAGCCTCCAGCCCGAGCGTCCGCCCGGCCTCAAGCCCGAAGCAGCGCAGAAGCTGCTCGATGTGGCCGAGCGCCTGAAAGACGCGCTCGGCACGTCGTCGGCCGATCCGGGCGCCCGCGCCGCCGAGGCCAGCACCATCCCCGTCGCCACGGGCGCGATGTAGCTTGCGCTTTCTCATCCATCTCGCGCTTATGATCGTGGTCGCGCTCGGTACCGGCTTCGGGCTGAGCTGGTACGCGCTCAACGACGGCAGGCTGCTCGGCGCGGTCGAGATCGGCCCCTGGCAGGCGTGGCGCGATGTCGGCGTTCCCGGCCCCGACCCTTACACCCGCGCCTATATCGCCCGCTCCGGTTCCCTCGAACTCGGCGCTTCCGAAGGGCTGCAGTTCACCGCCACGCTCGACAGCGACAACCGCCGCCTCGACCGCGATTGCCGCTACCGCATCGATGGCAGCACGCCGCCGGCGCGCTTCTGGACGCTGGTTCCGGTCGCTCCCGATACCGGCGCGCCGGTCACCCGACCGGGTGGGCCTACGGACTTCCACAGCGCCCGGCTGTCCCGCGCCTCCGACGGCTCGGTCGAGCTCTACATTTCCAAGGCGCTGGCACCACGGAACTGGCTGGAGATTGCGGGCGATGGACCGTTCGACCTCGTCCTGACCCTCTACGACCCGTCGAGCCTGTCCGGCACCGGCGCCAATGTCGCCACCCTGCCCTCGATCATTCGCGAGGCCTGTGCATGATCCGCACCGGACTCTGGATCTTCGCCGGCCTGGTGCTGGGCGGCATCATCCACATCGCGGTGATCCTGCTGCTGCCGGCGCTCTCGCCCACGGCCGCCTGGGAGCGGGTGGTTGCCCTTGGTCCGACCGAAGGCACCCGCGTCCTCGCCGCCGCCAGCGCCGGAGAACCCAACCCGCTCCGCCTCGATCCCGAACTTGCCTACGCCGTCTGCATGATCGACCTGCGCAGCGGGCCAGGCTCCGTGACCGGCACGCTGCCGCAGGCCTTCTGGTCGATCGCCGTCTACGCCCGCAATGGCACGGTGATCTATTCCACCACCAACCGCGACAGCACCAGCAACCAGCTCGATCTCGGCCTGTTCAACGCGGCCCAGACGCGCCTGCTCGCAGAACAGAAGCTGGACGTCGCCGACGGCCTGTTGATCGTCGAGGCGCAGCAGGATGACCTGATGGTGGTCGTCCGCCTCGCCCCGCCGCATCCTGCGGTGCGGGCGCGCTACGAACAGGCGCTGGCCGGCCTGCGCTGCGGCAACATCGCGACCTGAGGCTTCAGTGCGTCGTCGGCCGGCGGTTGTCGCGCAGGTACTGCTCGATCCGGCGGGCGCCGATGTCGTCCAGCAGGTGGCGGAACGGCTTCCACATTTCCCAGTGCGGATTGACCGCCCGGACGGTCAGCCGGTCATTGACGAGGTCGAAATAGACATGGGCCGACGTCGCCAGGTCGAGGAATTCGGCGATGTAGCGGTCGGGAAGTGGCTCGTGGGTCTCAGACATGGTGCGCCTGGCATTTGATACAAATGCAATGGGCATGCCCCCGTGCGGGATGCGTGGAAGCTGAAATCATGGTCAACCAAGGGTTAACACCGCTACTTGCGGTACGGCCCTTCGTCGGGCGCATCGAGCAGCACGCGCCCGGGCAAGGCCGCCGTGCCGTCGCCATGCGCCGACCATCCGTCGCCGCAGAAATCATGGGCGTTTGCACGCTCCACCCAGATCACCAGCTCGGTCAGCGCCGTATCCACCTGCAGCGCCTCGTGGTGCGGCGTTTCAACGAGGAAGTGGTCGAGGGCATACTGGTAGGATTCGTAGCGAAAACTCAGCGCCAGTACGAAGCGCTGGATGAACGTCGCATTCTCGCGATCGCGCGTGTTTACGCGGGCCAGCATCTCGGGCTCCAGCCCGGCGATCTCGGCGATCGCCACGCCGCGCTGCCGGTCGACCTGGATCACCGCGCAGATGGCATGGAAAGTCGTCGGCAGCGTCGCCACATCGGCCCCGACATGCTCGGCGATCGTGTTGTAGCGGACGCGCGACGAGGCGTAGCGCTCGCCAGTCAGCCAGCGATAGTATTTCCCGACCTGCTTGTCGGCGTCCGCCGGCGCCTTGGCTGGCCGGATCTCGGCGCTGTAGGGCCAGGCCCAGTCCTTGGCGTGCGGCGCCACGAGGAAGCGCCACACGCGGTCGCGCATCTCCACTTCCTCGTCGGTCAGGTTGAATCCGTCGAGCGGCCTGCCATTCATGCCGCGCCGGTTCTTGTCGACAAGCGGCAGCACTTCGTCGTTGAGGAAGTTGCGCTCCATGCGGCCGAAATCGCCCAGCTGCTGGGCGTGCACCGGCGCCGCTGGCGCCAGCGTCAGGATCGCGGCCGCGAGCCAGCTAGCCGCGGCGGCGCTTGCCCGGAGCCGCACCGGCCGGCTTGGTGGGCAGCCCTGGCGTGTCGTTCCGCTCATAGCGCACCCCGGTGAACAATATGACCTCGGCCAGCGCATGGGCGGTTGGCTCATGGGCTTCCGGTTTGGCGCTGCGTCCGCGCTTTGGCAGTTGAACGATTTTTCCCAACCGAGCCTCCGATAGGATGGGCAGGTTTCCGGACGGCATCATGCCGGCCGGCAGTCCGGGCTCGACGCACTGCGCTCGTCTGACCATTAAGAGTTCGTCAAGGTTAACAGTTCGCTAACGATTGTCTGGAAATGATCGTCTTGAGGCGCCCCCACTGAGTCACCGGGGCGTTCGGGGCACACAATGATTGGTTTCCAGCCATACGAGACGTTCCAGCTGCTCATCGAGACCGGTGGTATTGATCGTACGAACACGCTGCTCTGCGCCGCCTGCGACGCCTTCGCCCGGCGCGGCCGTCCAACCAGTGCCGAAATGGAGCAGTTCGCCGCTCTGGTGCAGCGTCTCTTTCCCGCCGCCGCACCCGCGGCGCGAGCCAAGGCCGCCGCGACTCTCGGCCGGTCGGAGAACCTGTCGCCCGAACTTGAGGAACTCGTCGTCCGCCACCTCGGCGACGATCTCGGCGATTTCCTCGTCAGCGCCCCAAAGCTCTCCGAAGAGACCATGCTGAAGGTTATTTCGGCCAATGACGTGATGCTGGGCGCCGCACTCGCCCGCCGCGCCGACCTGTCTGCCACAGTTCTCGCCAAGCTGTTCCAGATGAACAGCCGCAAGGTCTACCGTGCGCTGGCCACCAACACGGCGATCGTGCCGCGCGGCCCCTACCTCTCCGCCTTGGCCCGCTCCGCGCAGATGGATCACCAGGTCGCCTGGTCGCTGGCGGCGCGCGAGGATTTCGACGCCGCCCTGCTCGCCCCGGCCTTCTTCGACCTGGGCGAAACCGACCGT
>CAMDAL010000135.1 GCA_945888565.1 Devosia equisanguinis
TCGACGTCTGGACGCCCCCTCCACCACGCTCCGCTTCGCTACGCGCGGTCCCCCTCCCCCGCTTCGCGGTGGAGGAGCACTGCAAGCGCAGCGCCCTGAACCGGTGGCAAACACCGAGGTCGGAGTGCTCCTCCACCGCTTTAGCGGGGGGGGGGGCCAGCGAGCGCCGCTTCGATCATGTGCAGGACGCCGTCGATCAGGCGGTCTTCGAGAATGTCGGTGGCGTTGAAGCGCAGGACGCTGATGCCCTGGGTGGTCAGCCAAGCGTCGCGGCGTTCGTCGCGCATAGCCACCGAGACGAAGTTGTGCGCTTCGCCATCGACCTCAACGCACAGCCTCGCACGAGAGCAGTAGAAATCGAGGACGTAAGGACCGACCGGGTGCTGGCGGCGGAAGTGCTTGGAGAGCTGCTTGCGGCGCAGTTCCTGCCAGAGAAGGATTTCGGGGAGAGTCATCCGCCGGCGAAGGCGTTTGGCGCGGTCGATCGCGTTGCTCGGTTCGCGCATGTTCGACGCCCCCTCCCCTGCCTGCGGCGGGCCTTTCGAGCATAGCTCTCAAGTCCTTCTCACCTAAAATCGCTCCACTGGAGCGATTTTGCCATGCGGCACGGCTCGAAGCCCCTCCCCCTCTAGCGCGGGGGAGGAGCACTGCAGCCTCACTGCCTCAGAAAGACAAGGGCTCACACCTTCCGCAGTGCCACCCGTTCGATGCGGTGGCTGGAGCCTTTGGTCAGGACCAGGTCGGCGCGGCTGCGGGTGGGGAGGATGTTGTCGCGGAGGTTGGGGAGGTTGATTTCGGTCCAGGCCCAGAGGCCGAAATCTTCGGCTTCCTTGGCGCTCATCTGGCTGAAGCGGTGGAAGAAGCTGGTGGGGTCGGCGAAGGCGGTGGTGCGCAGGGTGCGGAAGCGGGCCATGAACCAGTCGGTGAGGTCGGCTTCGCTGGCGTCGATGAAGATCGAGAAATCGAGGAAATCGGAGGCAAAGAGGATTGGGCGGCCGGATTTGGGCAGTTCGCCCGGCTGCAGGATGTTGAGGCCCTCGACGATCAGGATATCGGGGCGATCGATGACGATCTGCTCGTCCGGCACGATGTCGTAGAACAGGTGCGAATAGACCGGGACGCCGACTTTGGGCTTGCCCGACTTGATGTCGGACAGGAACTTGATGAAGGCGGCGCGGTCGTAGCTTTCGGGGAAACCCTTGCGGTCGGAGAGCTTCAGTTCTTCCAGTTTCGCGTTCGAGAACAGGAAGCCGTCGGTGGTGACGAGATCGACCTTGGGGGAGCTCGGCCAGCGGCTGAGCAGCGCCTGGAGGATGCGCGAGGTAGTGGATTTGCCCGAGGCGACCGAACCCGCGACACCGATGATGTAGGGCACCTTGCGATCATCGGCACCGAGGAAACGGGTGGAGGCGCGGTGCAGGCTCTGCGTCGCCTCGACATAGAGCGAGATCAGGCGGCTGAGCGGCAGGTAGACCTCCTCGGCTTCCTGCAACGAGATCGGATCGGTCAGGGCACGGAGGCGGTCGATGTCGGCGGCGCCGAGCGTCATCGGCTCGTCGGCGCGGAAGTTCGACCACTCGGCCATCGTGAACTGGTGGTAGGGCTGCAGTTCCAGCTTCGGCTTGCCCATCACACAATTCCCTTCGGCCGCGACGCCTTCTCGGCAATGCCGGACTGGGCGGTGCGGGCTTCGAGCGTCGCCATGACGTCGCTCAGGGGGACGCCGGCCGCGCGGAGCAGCACCAGCAAGTGATAGAGCACGTCGGCGGCTTCGCCCGTGAGTTCATCGCGGTTGCCGGCGACGGCCGCGATCACGGCTTCGGTCGATTCCTCGCCCAGCTTTTTGGCGACGCGCTGCACGCCGGCGGCGATGAGCTTTGCCGTGTAGCTCTCGTCGAGCGAGGCGGCGGCGCGGAGCGCGATGCGTTCGTCGAGGGTTTCGAGGGTGAAGCTCATGGGGTCGCTCCGAAGCTGCCATCGTTGCGCATGGCAATGCCGTGGGCCTGCATGTAGGCCTTGGCCTCGGGCACCGTATAGGTGCCGAAGTGGAAGATCGAGGCGGCGAGCACGGCCGAGGCGTGGCCCTCCTTGACGCCGTCGACGAGGTCATCGAGCGAGCCGACGCCGCCCGAGGCGATCACCGGCACATGCACCGCATCGGCGATGGCGCGGGTCAGCTTCAGATCAAAGCCGGACTTGGTGCCGTCGCGATCCATCGAGGTGACGAGCAGCTCTCCCGCCCCCCGCTCCACCATGCTGATGGCGAACTCGACGGCATCGAGGCCACTGGCGTTGCGGCCGCCATGGGTGAAGATTTCCCACTCGTCGCGATTGTGCTGGCCCGGGGCTTGCGTCAAGCGCTTGCGGGCATCGACGGACACCACGATGCACTGGTCGCCGAACTTGTCGGCGGCGCGCGAAATGAAATCGGGATCCGAAACGGCGGCGGAGTTGATCGCCACCTTGTCGGCGCCAGCGAGCAGCAGCTTGCGGATATCCTCGAGCCGGCGGACGCCGCCGCCGACCGTCACCGGCATGAAGCAGTGCTCGGCGGTGCGGGCGACGACGTCGAAGATGGTGTCGCGGTTCTCGTGGCTGGCGGTGATATCGAGGAAGGTGAGCTCGTCGGCACCGGCCGCGTCATAGGCGATGGCGGCTTCTACCGGATCGCCGGCATCGCGCAGATCGACGAACTGCACGCCCTTCACCACGCGGCCGTCCTTCACGTCGAGGCAGGGGATGATGCGGGTTTTCAGGGTCATGGCCGGGACTCCGGGGTGTCCTTCGGGGTGCGCAGCTTGGCGATGACGGCCATCACGAAGCTCGACAGCCAGAAGATGGACGCAAAGAGGACGAGGGGCAGGAAGAGGCCGGGGATCAGGTTGTTGAGCGCCAGCCAGCCGAGCGCCACGATGACGACCAGCGCCAGCGCATACCACCACAGGTTGATGCGGGTGACGAGGAGCGGGCGGTTTGCGGCGCGTTGCAGTTGCCGGGCCATTACGCCACCTTTGCTGCCTTGAGCAGCGCCAGCGCTTCACGTGAATCAATGCGGCCATCGTAGAGGGCGCGGCCGGAAATGGCGCCTTCGAGGAGGCGGTATTGCGGCTCGGTCATGGTGCGGATGTCGTCCATGGAGGCGAGGCCGCCCGAGGCGATGACGGGGATATTCACGGCCTCTGCCAGCTCCAGCGTCGAGGGCCAGTTGATGCCCTTGAGGATGCCGTCGCGATCGATGTCGGTGTAGATAATGGCCGCGACGCCGGCGCCCTCGAAGCGCTGGCCGAGTTCGATGGCGGTGAGTTCGCTGGTTTCGGCCCAGCCTTCGACCGCGACCTTGCCGCCGCGCGCGTCGATGCCGACGGCGACCTTGCCGGGGAACTTTGCCGCCGCTTCGCGCACCAGCGCCGGGTCGCGGACGGCGACGGTGCCGAGGATGACGCGGCTCAGGCCGCGCGCCAGCCAGCTTTCGATGTGGGCGATGGTGCGGATGCCGCCGCCGAGCTGCACGGGGAAGTTCACGGTGCGCAGGATGGCTTCGACGGCGGCGCCATTGACGCTTTCGCCGGCGAAGGCGCCGTTGAGATCGACGACGTGGAGATACTCAAAGCCCTGGTCCTCGAAGGACTTTGCCTGCGCAGCGGGGTCGTCGTTGAAGACGGTGGCCTCGTTCATGTCGCCGAGCTTCAGGCGCACGCACTGGCCGTCCTTGAGGTCGATGGCGGGGAAGAGGATCATCGGGTGGCTCCGGCGAAGTCGCGGGTGTTGACGCCCCCTCCACCATGCTTCGCATGGTCCCCCTCCCCCGCTAAAGCGGTGGAGGAGCAAGGAGAGCTCAGCGCCTCACAAAGAGTGGCAAACGCCCAGGCTGGTGTGCTCCTCCACCACGCAGCGGGGGAGGGGGACCGCGCATCGCAAGATGCGTGGTGGAGGGGGCGTCCAGGCAGGATCATGGCTTCCACCTCAGGAAATTGCCGATCAGAGCCAGGCCGAGGGTCTGGCTCTTTTCGGGGTGGAACTGGGTGCCGACCAGGTTGTCGCGGCCGACGATGGCGGTGAGCTTCTGGCCATAGTCCGTGCTCGCCACCAGCGTTTCGGGACTGTCGGTCGCGAGGTGGTAGGAATGGACGAAATAGGCGTGGAGGCCGTCCGTGCCGTCGGGGATGCCCGACAGCACCGGGTGCGGGCGCTCGATGGTCAGCGTGTTCCAGCCCATGTGCGGGACCTTGAGATAGCCTTCAGGCGTGATGCGGACGACGGCGCCGGGGATCCAGCCGAGGCCCCGGGTGATCGCCTTCTCGCGGCCCTCGGTGGCCATCAGCTGCATGCCGACGCAGATGCCGAGGAACGGCACGCCGCCCCGGATGACGCGCTCTTCCAGCGCCTCGACCATGCCGGTCAGCGCATCGAGGCCGGCGCGGCAATCGGCGAAGGCGCCGACGCCGGGCAGCACGATGCGATCGGCGTGGCGGACGGCGTCGACGTCATCGGTGACGATGATCTCGTGGCCGGTGCCGGCCTCGCGGGCGGCGCGTTCGAAGGCCTTTGCGGCCGAGCGGAGGTTGCCCGAGCCGTAATCGATGATGGTGACGGTGCTCATTTGCGCTTCAGCGCCTCGCCGATGGCCAGGTCCGGTTCGGTGGCGAAGTAATCGCCCGCGTGCTGAAAGCCCCGGTGTCGCAGGGCGCGGCGGTGGAAGGCGCCGGCCTCGAAACCGATCAACATGGCGACGAGGACATAGGCCCAGAACGCCACGTCGCCGCCGCCGAACCAGCCGAGCGCCACCACGGCAGCCACCGCCAGCACCCAGCCGGCGAGCAGCAGCCACAGCCCGTGCGCCAGCGCGTAGACCGGCGGCAGCAGGGCCGCGAACCAGCTGAAGCGGTCGGCGACGGCCGATGGGGTGCGGTCCTGGCGCGCGTAGACGGAGTAGAGGGTCACGTAGTATCCCTTTGGGCGGAGGATGGCGTCGGCCTTCCCGGTTCGCCTTAGAGCAAAACCACCGCGGTTGGAAGCTTCAGGAACCGGAGAGCGGCGGGCGGCATTGATGGAACGACCAACGAGGAGACACCGATGACGCACGATTCCCACGACACCCATGCCGATACGCCGTCCCAGGGGGTGTTCATCGGCTGGCTGGCGATCGGGCTGCTGGGGCTGATGGGGGTGTTCAGCCTGTTCGTCCTTGTCGCCGGCTTCCTGTAAGGCGCGCCGCAGCCGGTCAGAGCGTGCGGGTCAGAGCGTACCTTTGGTCGAGGGGATGACGTTGCTCGCCCGCGGGTCGATCTCGACGGCGTCGCGCAGAGCCCGCGCCAGCGCCTTGAAGGCGCTTTCGGCGACGTGGTGGTTGTTGTCGCCGTAGAAGGTTTCGACGTGGAGCGTGATGCCCGCGTTCATGGCGAAGGCCTGGAACCACTCGCGGAACAGCTCGGTATCCATCTCGCCCACCTTGTCGCGAGTGAACTCGACCTTCCACACGAGGAACGGCCGGCCCGACACGTCGAGGGCGACACGGGTCAGCGTGCCATCCATCGGCAGATCGGACGACGCATAGCGGCGAATGCCCTTCTTGTCGCCGAGGGCCTTTTTCACCGCCTCGCCGAGCGCAATGCCGACATCTTCGGCCGTGTGGTGGAAATCGATGTGCAGGTCGCCCTTGGCGCGGACTGTCATGTCGATCAGCGAGTGCTTCGACAGCTGGTCGAGCATGTGGTCGAGAAAGCCGATGCCGGTTGCCATGTCGTGCCTGCCGGTGCCGTCGAGGTTCACGGAGACGGTGATCTCGGTCTCGTTGGTCTTGCGGGCGATTTCGGCGGTACGCATGGGAGGCTCCTTCAGGCGGGGCGGAGGTAGCAGATAGCGCGGGGGGCGTGAAGATGGGGTGAAAGGGTGCGAGTTTGCCGAACGCCCCCTCCACCACGCATCTTCGATGCGCGGTCCCCCTCCCCCGTGGCTTCGCCACAGTGGAGGAGCAATCGGGCCGCAGCGCCTCAACCCGCAGGGTGGTGGAGGGGGCGTTCGGCCTCACCTCGCTTCACCCTCCCCCTTCGGGCAGGCTGGTTTGCAATCGCTGCGCAGGCGCCTAAATAAGGCGGCATCAGTTCTGGAGTTTCTTCCCCCATGTCGAAAGACAGTGATTTCCCCGGCTGGCACGGAACGACCATCGTTGCCGTCCGCAAGGGCAACAAGGTCGTGGTGGCCGGTGACGGGCAGGTGTCCGTCGGCAATACCGTGATGAAGCATTCGGCCAAGAAGGTCCGGCGGCTGGCCGACGGCAAGGTGATCGGCGGGTTTGCCGGCGCCACCGCCGACGCCTTCACCCTGTTCGAGCGGCTCGAGGCCAAGCTGGTGCAGTATCCCGACCAGCTGATGCGCGCGTCGGTCGAGCTCGCCAAGGACTGGCGCACCGACCGCTACCTGCGCCGCCTCGAGGCCATGATGATCGTCGCCGACAAGGACGTGACGCTGGTGCTCACCGGCACCGGCGACGTGCTGACCCCCGACCATGCGACAATCGCCATCGGTTCGGGCGGCAACTACGCCTATTCGGCGGCGCTGGCGCTCAGCGAGAACACCGACATGGACGCCGAGGAGATTGCCCGCAAGGCGATGAAGATCGCGGCGGAAGTCTGCATCTACACCAACGAGAACGTCACCCTCGAAACGATCGAGAGCTGAGGTGAGCTATTCGGTTCGCCGCCTCAGCTCCGAAGACGTGCCGGCCTATCGGGCGCTGCGGCTTGAAGGGCTGGAGCTCGAACCGGCGGCGTTTGCCTCCAGCCTTGAAGACGAGATGACGCAGCCGGATGTCGAGTGGCAGGGCAAGCTGGCCCGCAACGCCACCTTCGGGGTGTTCAGCGGCGAAACCCTGGCCGGTATGGCGACATATTATGTCGAGAACGGCAGGAAGCTGAGCCATCGCGGCCACCTGGTGGGCGTGTATCTCCGGCCGGAAGCCCGTGGTACCGGAGCCGCGAACCTGCTGCTGGCTGAGGTGCTCGCTTCGGCGCGGGAACGCGTGACGTTTCTCTACCTGATCGTGAATGCGGCCAACGGACGGGCCCGGCGGTTCTACGAACGCCTGGGCTTTGTCGAGTTCGGCCGGGACCCGGGCGGCATCGTGGTCGACGGGACCATGTACGAAGACTGCCTGATGATGCTGCGCTTCGATCATGAGGGCAGCGGAAAGTGATGAGTGAATGACCGATACCAATTTCTCCCCGCGCGAGATCGTCTCCGAGCTCGATCGCAACATCGTCGGCCAGAATGACGCCAAGCGCGCCGTGGCCGTGGCGCTGCGCAACCGGTGGCGCCGGCAGCAGCTCAGCGAGGAGCTGCGGGCCGAGGTGACGCCGAAGAACATCCTGATGATCGGGCCGACAGGCGTGGGCAAGACCGAGATCAGCCGCCGGCTGGCGAAGCTGGCGCAGGCGCCGTTCATCAAGGTGGAGGCGACGAAGTTCACCGAGGTCGGCTATGTCGGCCGCGACGTCGAGCAGATCATCCGCGACCTGGTCGAGGCCGGCATCGCGCTGCTGCGCGACAAGAAGCGGGCCGAAGTGCAGGCGCAGGCGCATCACAATGCCGAGGAGCGGGTGCTCGACGCGCTGGTCGGCACCTCGGCGACGCCCTCGACGCGTGACTCTTTCCGCCAGAAGCTGCGCACCAACGAGCTCGACGACAAGGAAATCGAGATCGAGGTGACCTCGTCGGCGCCGCAGGGCGGTTTCGAGATCCCCGGCATGCCGGGCGCCAGCGTCATCAACATCCAGGACATGCTGGGCAAGGCGTTCGGCGGCCGTGGTGTGAAGCGCAAGGTCAAGGTCAAGGACGCGCACGCGCCGCTGATGGCCGAGGAGGCCGACAAGCTGCTCGACCAGGACGCGCTGCAGAAGGAGGCGGTGACGCTGGTGGAAAACCACGGCATCGCCTTCATCGACGAGATCGACAAGGTGGCCAACCGCGAGGGCCACGGCCAGGGGCCGAGCCGCGAAGGCGTGCAGCGCGACCTGCTGCCCTTGATCGAAGGCACAACGGTGTCGACCAAGTACGGGCCGGTGAAGACCGACCACATCCTGTTCATCGCCTCGGGCGCGTTTCATGTGAGCAAGCCGTCGGACCTGCTGCCCGAACTGCAGGGGCGGCTGCCGATCCGGGTGGAGCTGAAGCCGCTGACCCGCGGGGACCTGATCAACATCCTCAACGCCACCGAGGCGAGCCTGATCCGGCAGTACGTGGCGCTGATGGCGACCGAGGGGCTGACGCTCGACTTCACCCAGGACGCCATCGAGGCAATCGCCGACGCCGCCGTGCACGTCAACTCGACGGTGGAGAATATCGGCGCCCGCCGGCTCTCCACCATCATGGAGCGGCTGGTCGAGGACATCTCGTTCGATGCGCCCGACAAATCCGGCCAGACGATCCAGATCGACAAGGCCTATGTGGCGGAGCGGATCGGCAAGATGGCGCAGGACACGGATCTCAGCCGGTTCGTGCTGTAGGTCGACGCCCGGATCAGGGTTTGGGGGCCGCTGGCGGGGAACTGCCGGCGGCCTTTTTTCGTGCAGCGAACTGCTCGAACAGGTGGAGCGCGGCGGCGACCAGCATGCCCGCCTCTGCGAAGAGGCCGACCAGCAGCGCCGGGGTTTCGAAGCCGGCTATGCTGATGGTGAGGAACGGCACGAATGGCGTGATCCACCAGCCGACCTGGCGGAAGAGCGGCACGTTTTCGTCCGGATCGCCGAGGTAGAGGACGAACAGCACCAGCAGGACCGGCACCGCAAGCTGGGCCAGCTCCCAGCCCGTCCCGGCCGGCGGCACCGAGTTGCCCGAGGTGATGATGAGAACCGAGCTGGCCCAGTAGCCACCCATGAACCCGCCTTCGCCGGTGCTGTAAGGGAAGAACAGCGTCAGCGTGAAGACCACCAGGCAGGCCAGCATCAGCTTGTGGCTCAGCGGCATGCCGTCGCGCACCGACTTGTCGAGCAGTGTCTTCATCCGCGCCCCCCAGAGCCCGTGGCACTATGCGATGAACGCCTGAGGCCGGCAATATGGGCGTGGGGCGGCGCCGGACGGATTTCCTTCGACCGACAAGTGCATTACGAAACGCGTCTCACCAGCTACGAGCCGCCCCATGACCATCGACGCTGTTTCCGCCCGTCCCGCCGTGCAGGCGCTCGAGAGTTCGCTGATCCGCGTGGCGGCGAATGCCGGGATGGGGCGGACTGATGTGCTGCCGTTCTGGTTTGGCGAAAGCGACCAGCCGACGGCGCCGTTCATCCGCGAGGCGGCGATGGCGTCGCTCGCCAGCGGCGAGACCTTCTACTCGCAGAACATGGGGCGGCCGTATCTGCGCGAGGCCTTGTCGCGGTATCTGGGCGATCTGCACGGCGTGCCGGTCGATGCGGGCCGGATCGCCGCCGTGGGTTCGGGCGTCAACGCGCTGATGCTGGCGGCGCAGACGGTGATTTCGCCCGGCGACCGGGTGGTGGCGGTGACGCCGCTGTGGCCCAACATCACCGAGATTCCGAAGATCATGGGGGCCGAGGTGGTGCGGGTGCCGCTGGCGGTGGCCAACGGAAAATGGTCGCTCGACCTCGACCGGCTGCTCGCCGCGCTCACGCCCGGCACGCGGATGGTGATCGTCAACTCGCCCAACAATCCCACCGGCTGGACCATCGAGGACGACCAGGTCGACGCGGTGCTGGCGCATTGCCGGAAGCACGGCATATGGGTGCTGAGCGACGATGCGTACGAGCGTCTGGTGCACGCCCCGTCGCGAAAAGTGGCGCCGTCATTCCTCGCCCGCTACCAGCCGGGCGACCGGATCATTTCGGCCAACACCTTCTCCAAGGCCTGGACGATGACCGGCTGGCGCGCCGGCTGGCTCGTGGTGCCGCCGGAACTGTCGGGCGA
>CAMDAL010000136.1 GCA_945888565.1 Devosia equisanguinis
CGCACACGGTCGCCGGCGTGGTGATCGGCCACAAGGGCGCGCTGGTCGACCCCAAGCTGGTCAAGGGGATGGCGGGGTAAGGTTGGAGAGAGTACCGGCCCCGCCCCCACAGTCCGGCGACATCGGCCGCTCCTGGCTCGTTGGGGACAATCCACTCCACGTGGCTTTTCAACGGTGGAGGGTCACGGCCCGAAGGGTTCAGTCGCGGCGGCGGATTCGCACCGGGATGCGGCGTTCGTTGCGCTGGTTCATGCTCGAAGCGACGACGAGCGACAGCACGAGCGCGCCGACGGCGATTGCGAAGAGGAAATTGAAGGACAGGGCTTCCATGCGGTGCGGGCTCCGTAGTGTTCGGAGTCAGCAACGGAGAGGCGTCGGATTTTGTTGCGTGCCGTGACCACACGAGAACGCGAGGCCTGCCGAGGGGTTCAGAACATGCCGCTGCCGGACTGCATGTATTCCAGTTCCTCCGGGGTCGAGTCGCGGCCGAGGGCTTCGTTGCGGTAGGGGTAGCGGCCGAAGCGCTGCAGCGTCTCAATGTGGCGGCGCTGGAAATCGGAGAATTTCTCGTCGCCATAGGCGGCGAAGAGTGGCGCGGCTTCAGCGTGCCCCGCGAGATCCTCGGAGTGCATGTATGGCAGGTAGGCGAACATGCGGCGGCGCGGCTCGAGTTCGAGGTCGCCGCCGGTGGCGACGAGCTCACGAGCCAGATCGAGCGCCAGCGGATCAGACGCGAAGGCCTCGGGGCGCTTGCGATAGAGCTGGCGGGAGAACTGATCGAGCACGATGAGTTCGGCGAGGCGGCCATCCGGCGCGGTGCGCCATGACGTGGCGTTGCCGGCGGCGACCCAGGCATGGGTGGCGGTGAACCGGCTGGCCAGCTCGGCATCGAACTCGGGCTTGGCGCCGAACCAGTCGGACTCGTCGTGTTCGACGAACCAGAAGGCGAGGACAGAGTCGGGCTTATGCATGGGACCTCTCGTTCTTGCTTCACGCTTCCTTTCACATGGGTGGTGGAGATTGCCACCCATGCGGCAGTGATCCGGCTATCGGTCCTGTCCAAGGAGAGAATACCGATGCGCCTCGTGAAACTCGATACGCCGGACGGCACCATCTACATCAACCCCGAGCATGTGGTGGCGGTTGCCAAGGGACTGCGCGACACGAAGGTGGAGACGGTGTCGGCGACGTTCGTGGTGAAGGATTCGCCCGAAGTGGTGGCGCGGCTGCTGGGGATGGAAGAAATCTCGCTCGACGTGACGCCACGGGCGGTGGGGTGGGTGAAGAGCGAGTAGGCCGGCGGGGCCGCTGAACGTTCCCGGCCGCTTCGAGCCTCCCCCTCTGCCTCGGGCATACGGCCCGGTCCAGGCCACTGGCCACCCTCCCCCTTGCGGGGAGGGTAAGGAAGCTTAGGGCGTCGACGCCTTGGCGTGAGGTCGGGAGGGGGTTCCACCTAGGATAGTGTATCAGACCAGCCCCGGTCATACCCCCCTCCTAGCTCTGCTACGTCGCTGTCGCTCCTAGCGACGCTACCTCCCCCGCAAGGGCGGGAGGTGGTCAGCGGCCTGTTCAGCCGTGTGCGATCGCTCGTCGGGAGGATCACCAGCGCCTCACCCGTGCTTCGGCGTCTCTAGACCGTGACGATGGCCTTGATCAGGCCGGTGCGGTCGTGGGCCCAGTGGGGCATGTCGCGGGGGACGTCTTCGAGGGTCGTGGCGTGGGTGGCGAGCTTGGCCGTGGGGACGGCGCCTGAGCGGATGGCGGCCATGACGTGCTCGAAATCGCCCTTCTGAGCATTGCGCGAGGCGCGGATGGTGAGCTCGCGGCGGTGCACTTCGGAATCCGGGAACACCAGGTCGCCCTTGATGACGCCGACCAGCGTGTAGGCGCCGCCGTTGCGGGTGTGGAAGATCGAGGCGTTCATCGCCTTGATCGAGCCGGTGGCGTCGAAGACGGCATCGAAGCCGGTGTCCTTGATGGCGGTGAACTCGCGGCTTTCCACCTCGGCGGGGCTGAAGGTGGTGAAGCCCAGCGCGCGGGTGGCGTCGATCTTGTCGGGCGCGGCATCGAGCACGGTCACGTCGGCACCGGCGATGCGCGCGAAATAGGCGACGCCGAGGCCGATGGGGCCGGAGCCGACGACCAGCACGCGGCTCGGCGCCTTCAGCTCGGTGCGGCGGATGGCGTGGGCGCCGATGGCGAGGAACTCGACCATGGCTGCATCACGCAGCGAGATGCCGTCGGCAGGATAGAGGTTCTGCGCGGGCATCACCATTTCGTCGGCCATGCCGCCATCGGCGTGGACGCCGACGACCTTCAGGGTCTCGCAGCAATTGGTCTTGCCCTCGCGGCAGGCAGGGCAGTGGCCGCAGTTGAGGTAGGGGTTGATGACGACCGCCTGCCCGGCAGAGAGCCCTGTTGCACCGTTGGGATCGATGACGGTGCCGGACAACTCGTGGCCGATGATGCGCGGGTAGTCGAAGAACGGGAAGTTGCCTTCGAAGATATGGTAGTCGGTGCCGCAGATGCCGATGTGCTTGACCGCGACCCGCACCCAGCCCGGCTGCAGCTCCGGGCGCGGCGCATCGACCAGCGCGAGCTTTTCCGGGGCGGTGCATTGGATGGCGCGCATGATCGGTGTCTCCCTCATTCCGGCGGGCATCATAGCGGCGGGCGGCTTGGCCACAAGGGCCGGGCAGGCTAGAAACGTTCCGGCATTTTAAGAGGTTACGCGACTTGAACTTTGCATCGGACAACTGGGCCGGGGCGACGCCCGAGGTGATGGCGGCGCTGAACCGCGCCAACGCGGGCTTTGCGCCGGCCTATGGCGGCGACCCGCTGACGGCGAGGGTGACGGAGCGCTTCGCCGAGGTGTTCGAGCACGAGGTGGAGGTGTGGTTCACCGGCACGGGGACGGCGGCCAACTCGCTGTCGCTCAGCGGGCTTACGCGGCCGGGCGGCGTGGTGTTCACCAGCGGCGAGGCGCATGTGAACGCCGACGAGAGCAATGCTTTCGAGTTCCAGTCGGGCGGCATGAAGATCATCGGGCTGCCGAGCCCTGACGGGCGGATCGTGCCCGAGGCCTTCGCGGCGGCGCTGACCCGGCACCCGGATGGCGGGCGCACCGTGCCGGTGGCGCTCAGCCTCACCAACGCGACGGAATGGGGCACGGTGTATGCGCCGTCGCAGGTGGCGGAGCTCAGCGCCATTGCGCGCGGGCGCGGCCTGCTGGTGCACACCGATGGGGCACGGTTCGGCAACGCCGTGGCGGCGACGGGCGCCACACCCGCCGAACTGACGTGGAAGTCGGGCGTCGACTTCATGAGTTTTGGCGCGACGAAAAACGGGGCGTGGGCGGCGGAGGCGATCGTGGCGTTCCGGCCCGGGCTGTTCGAGGGGATGGAGCAGCGGCGGCAGCGGGCCGGGCATGTGTTTTCGAAGGCGCGGTTCGTGGCGGCGCAGTTCGAGGGGTACTTTGCCGATGGGGCGTGGCTGAAGCGGGCCGGGCATGCCAACGCGATGGCGGAGCGGCTGCGGGCCGGACTGCGGGGGAGCAACCGGGCGCGGCTCGCCTGGGAGAGCGCCATCAACGAGGTGTTCGCGGTGGTGCCGGTGGAGGTGCTCGCCGCGGTGCGGGCCGCCGGTGGCGCGATGCACGAGTGGCCGGCGGAGACGGCGGCGGAGGATCGGCGGCCGGGGGCGGGCGAGGTGATGGTGCGGCTGGTGACGAGCTGGGCGACGGAATCGACCGAAGTCGACACCTTCCTGGCATTGCTCTGAGCGGGACCGCCCTCTCCCATCCTACCCCATGAAGGGGGAGGTGAAGAGAGTGCCCGCTGAGACGGAGTGTTCCGCTACGTGGCACCTCCCCCCTTGTGGGGGAGGATGGGAGGGGGGCCGTCGCGGCTCGACAATCAGCCTACTGAGACCCTCGCCAGGTTGCCCGCCGGGTCCCGCACTTCGAGGCCAGCGTTCGTCTCATCGAACGCCGCGCCGATCGCCCGCAGCCTCGCCTTCATGGCGTCGAGCGATGCCGCGTCGGGGACGACGATGCCGAACCAGCGGAGGCCGGCGTGGCCGTCGGGTTGCTGCTTCGCGTTGGGGCCGGCCCAGACGTTGAAGGCGAGGGCGTGGGGCGTGTAGTCGAGGCCGAGGTCGCCCATGCCGAAGCGGCGCATGATGAACAGGCCGCCGAAGCCGATGCCGTCGCGGTAGAAGGCCATAGCGCGATCGAGATCGTTGACGTGCAGGTGGATGTGGCCGATGCGGGTGCCGGCGGGCATGGCAGCCTGCAGGACGGGTGTGGGGCCGAGTTCGGCGAGGAGGTCGTCGAGATCGATAGGTTCGCGGCCCGAATGCGGGCTGCCGTCGAGGGTGCGGACGTAGACGCCTTCGTCGGCCTCGCCGATGCGGCCGCGCCACGGGGTTTCGAAGGTGATCTCGATGCCGTTATTGTCGGCATCCCACAGGTAGACGGCCTCGGAGACGAGGTGGTCGGTGGGCGAGATGCGGACGCGGCGCTGCAGGGCGCGCACCACCATCTGCGCCAGGTCGGCGCGGGTCGGGACGTGGATGGCGACGTGGTAGAGGCCGAGGCTGTGGTCGAGCACCGGGTGGCTGGCGCCGAGTTCCAGCGTGATCAGCTCTTTCGTGCCGACGCCTAGATGCACGGCTTCCGCATCCTCGGCGATGAGGTCGAGGCCGACAACGTCACGCCAGACGAACAGCGCCTGGTCGCGTTTGGTGACGGCGAGGCGCGCCGGGCCGAGCGTGGTGGTGAGCGGCAGGGTGGGCGCCGAGCGGACGGCGCGCTGGGATTCGACGGTGATCATCTGGCGAGTTCCTTGTTGGCCGACAGAATAGGCATATCCCGCCCGCGGCACCATTGCCGGGACGGGATATGCAGCCGATACCTGAAGTAACGAATGGGTGGAGGGGTTAGCCCATTCGGTAGTCTCAGGTAGCGACAAACCTGCGGCGATACTCGCTGGCGAGGTAGACCAGCACGAAGGCCACGCCGACGCCGCCGACCAGCTGGCTCCAGTCCACCTCGGTGAGTAAGCGGGTGAAGAGCGAACCGGCGTTGAAGGTGCTGTCCTGCACCATAGTGGCGAAGATGTCGTCACGGCCGACGGCGAAGTTGATGCGGTCGCGCAGGTAGCTCAGCACGAAGCCGCCATCGCGATCCTCGAAAATGTTGCGGAACAGCAGGTTTTCGGCGAGACCCACCAGCGCCGGGATCAGGAAGGCGAGCGGGATCGACCAGCGGCGGAACAGCACCGAGAGCAGACCGACCCAGGCGAAGAACGGGGCGTACCAGAGCAGCGCCAGCACCAGGTAGCCGAGATCGAACGCCAGGATGTTCAGCGCCGAGGCAAAGAACGCCGATGGATTGGAGACGGTGAAGCCCGGCACGGTGGCCAGCATGATGACCACGCCGACGAAGACGATCACCCCGCTGAGGATAAGCGCCACGAAGATCAGCGCCGGGAAAATGCTGAAGCCGGCCAGCATCTTGGAGGCGAGGATCTTGAAGTCGGACTGCGGCATCGATTTCCAGAACAGCATGGCGTTGTTGCGGGAATCGGCGCTGAAGGCATCGGCGAAGTAGAAGAACAACGCGAGAAGCAGGTAGACCATCCACAGCGCCGACATGGCGAGGAAGCCGAACTCGAAGCCCTTGGCACCCGAGACGATGGCTACCCTGGCCTGGGCCTCGAAGCGGCCGATGCCGATGCCGGACAGCATGATGACGGTGAGGACGACGAGGATGACGGCGGGCGCGTAGAGGAACGCGCCGCGATGCTCGAGATACTCGCGCTTGATGAGAGCGGTAAGGGACTTCATTTCGGCTCGCGCTGCATGAGGGCGACGAACAGGTCGCTGAGGGTGGGAGTGGAGACGTCGCCAAGGGTGGCGAGATGGCCGCGATCGACGCCGTCGAAGACCATGGCGGTCTGGCCGAAGCGGGTTTCCTCATAGATCGGCTTCAGGGCACGCGCCGCATCGACATGGGCGGGGCGGACGAGGACCTGGGCGTATTTGCCCGACACGGTCTCCATCTGCATGTGGAGGATCAGTTCGCCATCGCGGATGAACATGATGTCAGAGAGCATGAACTCGATCTCATCCACCTGGTGGGTGGTGATGAGCAGCGTACGCTCCTCGGTCATGTAGTCTTCGAGCAGGCGGCGGTAGAAGCGCTTGCGGTAGGTGATGTCGAGGCCGAGGGTCGGTTCGTCGAGCACCAGCAGCTTGGCGTTGATGGCCATGACCACCGCGAGGTGGAGCTGGGCGATCATGCCCTTCGACAGGTTCTTGATCCGCGCATCCATCTTCACGTCGGTGCCCTCGAGGAAGCCATGGGCCTTCGCGGGATCGAAGTTGGGGTGGATGTTGGTGAGCAGCGCGAACAGTTCGCGGACGCGCAGGAAGCGCGGCAGGCTCGCCACGTCGGAGATGAAGGCGACGTTTTCCATCAGGTGGGCGCGCTTGGCGTACGGGTCCTCGCCGAGGACGCGGACGGTGCCTTCGTAGCTGGTGAGGCCGAGGATGGCGTTCAGCGTGGTGGTCTTGCCGGCGCCGTTGTGGCCCACGAGGCCGTAGATGCGGCCGGGAGGGATGTCGAAATCGAGCCCGTGGAGGATTTCACGACCACCGAACTGCTTCTTGAGGCCGCGCGCCGAGACGATCGGAGCAGGTGTGGTTTGAGCCAGATCATTCATTGTCACTGCCTTGACGGTTGGAGTTCGCGAGAAGCTCGGCGGGATCGAGTTCGAGGGCGGCGAGGCGCTTGGCGATGCGCGGCCACTCGTCGGTGAGGAAGCGTTGCCGCTCGTGGACGAGCAGGCGCTGACGGGCGCCGGGCTGGATATACATGCCCATGCCGCGGCGGCTTTCGACGACGCCGATATCGACAAGCGACTGGTAGGCGCGGGTTACGGTCAGCGGGTTGACCTGCAGGTCAGCGGAGATCTGTCGCACCGAGGGCAGCGCCTCGCCCTCCGCGGTGGTGCGGCTGAGGATCATCTCGGCAATCCTTTCGCTGATCTGCAGGAAGATCGGCTGTGTGTCGTTGAACTGGCTCATCGTGATGCCTTGGTAGTGTGGTAGTTATGTAGCACACTACATGGGAGAGGTGTCAAGAGGGTACAAGGGGGCGTTGCTCTTGCTGTCGGGCTGGGGCATCTGTGCGTCAGATGGGGAGCTGCGGATGCGTGTTCTGGTTACCGGGAGTGCCGGGTTCGTCGGGTTTCATCTCTGCCGGCGGCTCCTGGCGGAGGGGCATGAGGTGGTCGGACTCGATGCGGTGACCGACTACTACGACGTGCGGCTGAAGGAAGCGCGGCTGGCGCAGCTCACCGCGTCGAACTTCCGCGAGGTACGCGGGCGGCTGGAGGATGCGGCGGCGATCGAGGCCGCATTCGCCGAAGCGCCCGAAATCGTGGTGCATCTGGCGGCGCAGGCCGGCGTGCGGCACAGCCTGACGCACCCGCACGAATACACCGAGGCTAATGTCACCGGCACGCTGGCGATGCTGGAAGCGGCGCGCCGGCAGATGCCTCGGCACATGCTGATCGCATCGTCGAGCTCGGTCTACGGTAACAGCGGCCAGCCATCGCGCGAAACCGACAATACCGACAGGCCGGCCTCGCTCTATGCGGCGACCAAGAAGGCGACGGAGGCGATGAGCCATTCCTATGCCCACCTGTTCGGCCTGCCGGTGACCTGCCTGCGGTTCTTCACCGTCTACGGCCCGTGGGGGCGGCCGGACATGGCGCCGATCCGGTTTGCCGAGGCGATCATGGGCGGGCGGGCGCTCGACATCTACGGCGAGGGCCGGATGACGCGTGACTTCACCTATGCGGACGACGTGATCGACGCGGTGATGCGGCTGGTGCCCGTGGTTCCCGAGGTGGGAAAGCCGGTGGGCCCGGGTGACACGCTCAGCCCCGTCGGCCCGTGGCGAGTGGTGAACATAGCCGGCGGGCGGCCGGTGGAGCTCATGCGCTTCGTCTCGACGATGGAAGCGGCGCTCGGGCGGGTGGCGGACAAGCACATGCTGCCAATGCAGCCGGGCGACGTGGTGGACACGGCGGCCGATACCAGCCTGCTCGAAGCGCTGGTGGGAGTGATACCGCAGACGCCGGTCGAGGTGGGGCTGGCGCGGTTCGCCGAGTGGTTCAGGGGGTGGAAGGCGGGGTAGGCCGCGTTCCATTGAGGTGTTGGGACCGGGTCACCGGAAGCCAGCTCCGGCGAACGGATTGCGGCTTTGGTGCACTACGCCGGGGGCGGCTGACATGTTAGACGATGGGGCATCTCCGGCGCGGAGTTTCCGCCGCAGCCGCACTCGATGTTCAGCAGAGCCAAGATGACTGTGACTGCAACGGGGGCTTCGGCCGCCCCGACAAGCACCTCCGCGACCACCGCCTCGACCCATGTCGCCGGCAAGACGACCCTGTCGATCATCGTGGCGGTGTCGGTGTGCCACATGATCAACGACGTCATGCAGTCGATGCTGATGGCGATCTATCCGCTGCTGAAGGCGAACTACAATCTCGACTATGTGCAGATCGGGCTGCTCACCTTCACCTTCCAGGTGACGGCGTCGCTGCTGCAGCCGGCGATCGGGATTTACACCGACAAGCGGCCCCTGCCCTATTCGCTGCCGATCGGCATGGGGTCGAGCCTGCTCGGCCTGATCGTGCTCGGCTTTTCCTCGAGCTACTGGATGCTGCTGGTGGGCTCGGCGCTGGTGGGGCTGGGATCGGCGATCTTCCATCCCGAGAGTTCGCGCGTGGCGCGGCTCGCGTCGGGCGGGCGGCACGGGTTGGCGCAATCGATGTTCCAGGTCGGCGGCAATGCCGGTTCGGCGATCGGGCCGCTGCTGGCGGCGTTCATCGTGCTCGGCAACGGGCAGTGGAGCGTCAGCTGGTTCGCGATCGGCTCGCTGGTCGGCATCTTCATCCTGTGGCGGGTGGGGATGTGGTACTCGGCGCACCTGCTCGATGCGGCAAAGCGGCCGCCGGTGAGCAAGGCGCTGCTGTTCGACAAGCGCACGACGATGACGGCGCTGGTGGTGCTGGCGGTGCTGACGCTGACCAAGAACGCCTACATGGCGGCCCTCGGCAACTACTACACCTTCTACCTGATCGAGCGGTTCAGCGTGAGCGTGCAGGACAGCCAGATCCTGCTGTTCGTGCACCTCGGCGCCGCGGCGCTCGGCGTGCTGCTGGGCGGGCCGATGAACGACCGGTTCGGCGCCAAGTTCGTCATCTGGTTTTCCATCCTCGGGGTGCTGCCGTTCACCCTTGCCCTGCCCTATGCCGATTTCACCTGGACGGTGATCCTGAGCGTGATCATCGGGCTGATCTTCTCGTCGGCGTTCTCGGCCATCGTGGTGTTCGCGCAGGAACTGCTGCCGGGCCGGATCGGGCTGGTGGCGGGAATATTCTTCGGCTTCGCGTTTGGCGCGGGCGGCATCGCGGCGGCGGCGCTGGGCGGCGTGGCCGAGGCGACGAGCATCGAATACGTGTTCTGGTTGTGCTCTTTCCTGCCGTTCGCGGGACTGCTGACGGTGTTCCTGCCGGACATGGAGAAGGGGCGGGGGCGGTAGTTCTTGCCCCTACCTCGCTCTGACCACTGACTGTCATCCCTGCGAAAGCAGGGACCCACCTCGCCACCCGCGCTGATTTCCGGTTGGGTCCCCTGAACTCACGCGACAAGTGCAACACCTGCTAAGGTGTTGCTGCGATGGGACAATGCTATGAACAGGTGAGCCTGCGTGAGCGGGTGG